>CAZPNN010000198.1:0-30769 GCA_964587605.1 uncultured Chromatiaceae bacterium | reverse complement strand
CCAGCGCGTCGCCGGCATCCGGGGCATTCCCCGCTGCTTCGGTCTGCAGGACGATGGCAGCCTGTTGCTGGAGTACCTGCCTGGCGAGGCTTACCGCGAGACTGTGCCGGCGCTCAAGGAGCGGGAGCGCTTCTTTCGGTTGTTCCAGCAGCAGATTCTCGCGCTGCACGCCGCCGGCGTGGCGCACGCTGATCTCAAGCGCCGTGGCAATCTCCTGATCAGCCCGGACGGCGAGCCGATCCTGCTGGATTTTGGCTCGGCCGTCCTTCAGAAGCCCGGAGGAGGCTTTTGGAATCGGTTCCTGTTCCGACAGGCCTGCCGGATGGATTTCAACGCGTGGGTCAAGCTCAAGTACCGGCGCCGGTTCGACCTGGTTTCACGTGACGATCAGAGGTACTACCGGCCAACCGCGGTGGAGGGTATCGCCCGGGTTATCCGTCGGACGTGGCGCAAGCTCACCGCCCGCCGGTTCCGTAAAGCGTGGCGCCTGAAGCGCAAACAGCGCCGGGACGCCTAGCGACTCGCGATTTCCGGACAAGGCCGCACACCAGTTCGCCCGGCGACGTACTCGAATTCCCGGTCGTCGGCGCGCAGGCTGACCGCCACGCCGCAGTCAGCGGGCGTTGCATCCCCGGTGCAGACTTCGCCGCAGCCCGGAAGTGTTTCGCCGGGCTTCAGGCGGCGCAGCCCCGTGATTGTCACGGCGTCTGGTGGCAGGGCAAGGCGGCCAGCGAGGTCGTCGCGGGCCGTCTCGGCGAGCCTTCGTGGCGAGGCCCTGTCCCCATCGGCTGACGCCCCAGGCGCCTTGCGCCGGTAGCAAATTCGACCCGCGGTGCCCGCGACCCGCACGTCGAAGCGCCGGCCGTCGGCCTCCACCAGCACCTGAAAGCCGGGAGTGATCACCTGCGCGTAGGCCATACCGGGCTGGGGGCAGTCGAGGCTGGCGTCGGGAAAGTCGCGCGGGACGCTGCTGATCAGCCGTGCGGCAGCAGGGTCTATCCCCAGAGCATTCGCTACCGACTGGCGGGCAATGGCGTCTGGCGATTCGCCGGCCGTGTCGGCGCGTACGCCTGCCGGTGCGGCAATGAGCGTCAGGCCACCAAGGATCAGTGCCGGTAGCGCCAGGTCCCGGAGGAGGGCTGGCCAACAAGGTAGGCTAACTGGTTTAGGCTCACGCACACGGCACATGATAATCCGGCTGCTGTCCCGTCTCGCCACCTTCGCTGTCATCGTGACGGCGTTCGCCACGCTGGCTGCGCTCGGTGCGCGGCTCAACTGGTTCCTGGAGCTGTTTGCCCACTTCGCGGTGCAGTACCTCCTGCTGCTGGTGGTGGCGGCCGCGGTCTGTCTCGCCCTTCGCCGCTGGCGTTGGGCGCTGCTGGCCCTGGTGGTCGCGGTGCCGAGCGCCCTCGCCGTGGCGCCTTACGTGCCTGGGCTAATCCGGGCGCGGGCGCGGCCGCCCGCACCCCTCGCGGCGCTGCCGGTGTCGCTGATTGCGATGAACCTGCTCTACCGCCGCCAGGATACTGCGGCCACACGCGCTTACCTCGAACAGCAATCCGCCGACTTGCTGATTCTCTCGGAAATCACGCCGCGCTGGCGGGAGCAGCTCCGTGAACTGGAACGCACTTACCCCTACTTTGCGATACGGATGCGCCTGAATGCCTGGGGAATCGCGGTGTACTCAAAGTATCCGTTTCAGACGGTCGAGGATCTGGATCTTGGCGATGACCTGAGCTCTCACCTGCGGGTGCTGGTGCAGCTTCCGGGCGGGCCGGCCGAGGTTTACGCGGTGCATCTTGCCTCGCCACAACGTCCGCACCGGGCGCGGCAGCGGAATACCGAGTTCCGGCGGCTCGCCGAGCGCCTGGCTGCGGCCGATCCCGGCGTGCCGAAAATCGTGGCGGGCGACTTCAACAGCACGCCGTTCTCGCCCTACTTTCAGGACCTGTTGCGTGACACCGGTTTAAGGGACGGTCGTCGTCCCTTCGGGCTCCAGGTCACCTGGCCGATGTGGCCCGTCCCCCTGTGGATCCCCATCGACCACTGCCTCGTCAGCCACGATGTGATGGTGACGCGAGTTACTACCGGGCCAGCGACCGGATCCGATCATCTGCCCGTGGAGTGCAGCTTCTCGCTCGCACCTTAAGTGTGCGCAGCGGCTGATCAGTCGTCGATCAGAAAGCTCCGCAACTGATCGCTGCGCGACGGATGGCGCAGCTTGCGCAGCGCCTTGGCCTCTATTTGCCGGATGCGCTCGCGGGTAACGTCAAACTGCTTGCCCACTTCTTCGAGTGTGTGATCGGTATTCATGTCGATGCCGAAGCGCATGCGCAGCACCTTGGCTTCCCGCGGCGTGAGTCCTGCCAGGACGTTATGCGTGGTCTCCTTGAGGCTCTCCGAGGTGGCCGCTTCGATAGGCGAGGACACCGTGGTGTCTTCGATGAAATCCCCGAGGTGTGAATCCTCATCGTCGCCAATTGGCGTTTCCATCGAGATGGGTTCCTTGGCGATCTTGAGGACCTTGCGCACCTTGTCTTCCGGCATGTCCATGCGGACTGCCAGTTCATCGGGCGTGGGTTCGCGACCCATTTCCTGCAGCATCTGGCGCGAGATCCGGTTGAGCTTGTTGATCGTCTCGATCATATGCACCGGGATGCGGATCGTGCGGGCCTGATCCGCGATGGAGCGCGTGATGGCCTGCCGGATCCACCAGGTCGCATAGGTGGAGAACTTGTAACCACGACGGTACTCGAACTTGTCGACGGCCTTCATCAGACCGATGTTGCCTTCCTGGATGAGATCGAGGAACTGCAGGCCGCGATTTGTGTACTTCTTCGCGATGGAGATCACGAGTCGAAGATTCGCCTCGACCATCTCCTTCTTGGCGCGGCGAGCCTTGGCTTCGCCGATCGACATCTCGCGATTGATTTCCTTGATCTCGGCGACCGTCAGGTGCGACTCGTCGCTGATGATCTGCAGCCGCTTCTGGGACTTCTGGATCTCCTCGCGCATCTTTAAGAGGGCGGACGAATGCTTGCGCTTGGACTTGATGTGCTTGTCGACCCACTTGAAGTTGGTTTCATTCGCCGGGAACGTGGCCAGGAAATCCTTCCGCGGCATGCCACAGTCCCGGACGCAGATCTGCATGATCTTGCGCTCCTGGACGCGGATGCTGGCCACGACGTCCCGCAAGGAATTCACCAGCAGGTCGAAGAGCTTGGGCGCCAGCTTGAGTTCCATGATCTCGGACGCCAGCTTCAGGCGGGCCTTCATCACTTTCTTGTCGTCGGCACCGAGCTTGTCCATGTCGGCAACGACGCGCTTGTGACGGCGGAAGATCGACTGCATGCGCTTGTCGGCCTCGACCGGATCCGGTCCCAGGTCGACGACTTCCTCAGCTTCACTGTCGTCGCCGTCGTCGTCGCTGTCGTCGTCTTTATCGTTGTCGTCCGTGGTGGCCACGTCCCGGGGCGCTGGCGGTGCAATCTCGTCGGGCGCATTCGGGTCAATGAAGCCCGTGAGCAGGTCCTGCAGGCGTGCTTCGCCGGCCTGGATCGGGGCATAGGCGGCAGCCAGCACGTCGATTGTCGCGGGAAACATCGACACCGCCTGCTTGACCTCGTTCAGGCCTTCCTCGATGCGCTTGGCAATGCGGATCTCACCTTCGCGGGTGAGCAGTTCGACGGTGCCCATCTCGCGCATGTACATGCGGACCGGGTCCGTGGTGCGACCAAACTCGCTGTCGACGGTCGCGATGGCCTGGGCGGCTTCCTCGGTGGCTTCATCGTCGGTCGCCACGGGGGCGTCAGACAACAGGATTGACTCGGAATCCGGTGCCTTCTCGTACACCGTGATTCCCATGTCGTTGATCATGTTGACGATGTCTTCGATTTGCTCCGGATCGACGATGTCGTTCGGGAGGTGATCGTTGACCTCGGCATAGGTGAGGTAGCCTTGCTCCTTGCCGCGGGCAATGAGCAATTTCAGCTGGGATTGCTGTTCCGTCGTTGCGTTCGGCTCACTCACTCGACAGCCCTCCACCACTAACTAAAATAAAGCCGGTTATTGTACAGGACGGCCATGAGTCGCCCCAAGGAGAATGCGCGGGTTCGTCCGCTGTGGAGCCTCAGGACGACGGCGCTGCGCGGAGTGCAGCACTGGCCGCCACGACGGTTCGCTGGAGCGCCGCGAGCCGCTCCCGTTCCTCACTGGAAAGCTGTTCCTGGCCTGCTTTCTGCAACAGGGTAGCCAGTTCTTGTTGCGTTGCGGCTGACAGCAGTCGACCCAGACAATCACGAAATTCGGCGGTCGCACCGTCTTCTCCCACCAGCGGCTCCTCGGTCAGCAGTTGCTCCAGGTGCGGACGCTCTGAACGGTCCCGGAAGCGCTCCAGCAGCACCGGCGGCGATATTTCGGGTCGGCTGACGGCCAGAGCGTGCAGTTCGCGCAGCAACTCCACGCCGCGTTGTCCCGATGCCTCGAGATTGTCGGGTAGCGGAACGTCGTGGGCCACCGCCGGGTAGTGCAGCAGCAGCGCAATGGCCTGCCGGCCCAGCGATCCGCGGGCGCTGCCCGAGCGCGCCGGTCTGGCCGGGCGACGGGGCGTCGCGGGCGCGGTTGGAACCCGGGCCCCGGCGCTAGCCGGCAGCGCGTCCGGATTATCGAGCAGGGTGTCCAGCCGCTCACGGGGAAGGCCCACGCGCCGCGCGAGCTCGGTCGTCAGCAATTCACGGTAGATGCCCTCCGGCAGCTGCGCCAGCAGGGGCTTGGCCAGCGCGGCCAGGCGCGCTTTGCCGTCGAGGTTGCTTAAGTCCACGTCGTTGCTCAAGGAGTCCAGCAGGAACCGGGAGAGCGGCAGGCTCTGTGCCAGCCGCTCACCGAATGCCGCGGCACCTTCGCGGCGCACCAGCGAGTCCGGATCTTCACCGTCCGGCAAGAGCAGGAACCGGATCTGGCGACCGTCGTGCAGCGTCGGGAGGCTCACCTGCAGGGCGCGCCAGGCCGCGTCCCGCCCGGCCCGGTCACCGTCGAAGCAGAAGACGACTTCCGGCACGACACCGAAAATCCGGCGCAGGTGTTCGCCAGTCGTGGCGGTGCCGAGTGTGGCAACCGCGTTCCGGATGCCGTGGGCGGCCAGCATGACGACGTCCATGTAGCCCTCGACAACCAGTAACTTCGCAAGCTTGCGTTCTGCCCGGCGAGCTTCGTACAGGCCATACAACTCCCGGCCCTTGTGGAACACGGCAGTTTCCGGTGAATTCAGGTACTTCGGCTCGCCCGTGTCGAGAATGCGGCCGCCAAAGGCGATCGTGCGGCCGCGGGAATCCCGGATCGGGAACATGATCCGGTCGCGAAAGCGGTCGTAGAATCCGCCGGTATCCCGGGGGATGATCAGCCCGGCACTGAGCAGGTGCTGGCGTTCATCCTCGGTGGTCCCAAAGGCGTTCAGCAGGCTGTCCCACGCCGGGGGTGCATAGCCGATGCCGAATTCGCGGGCAGTTTCGCCGTCGAGGCCCCGCTGCTTAAGGTATTCAACCGCTTTCGGCTGGTCCCGCAGCGCGTGCCGGTACAGCTGCGCGGCCTGGTCCAGCATCGCGTACAGGGGTTCAACGGAGACCCGTTCGCCGGAATCTGTGCGTGGCACCTCCACACCGAGGCTCCGCGCCAGCTCCTCGACCGCCACCGGGAACTCAAGGCGCTCGTACTCCATAAGAAAGCCGAGCGCCGTGCCGTGGGCGCCGCAACCGAAGCAGTGGTAGAAGCCCTTTTGCGGGCTGACCCAGAACGACGGGGTTTTCTCGGAGTGGAACGGGCACCGGGCCTTGTACTCGCGGCCGGCCTTGGTGAGCGGCACCCGCGAACCCACGACCTCGACGATATCCGCACGCTGGGCCAGGTCGTCGATGAAGTCCTGGGGAATGCGACCGCTCACAAGAGAGGGCCTGCCTCCAAAATATAGGTTGATCCGGGCGGCCTTCATCTGGCCGCCGTGGTCGGGCGGCCGGGGCCGGCAAATTTTTTCAGTGCGGGCCTACTGGCCCCTTGCTATCGATGCGGGCCTACTGGCCCCTTTCATCGATGCGGGCCTACTGGCCCGACAGGCGGGCCTTGACCCGCTCGCCGATGGTAGCGAAGTCTGCCCGGCCTTGCGCCTTTTCGCGCAAGGCGGCCATGACCTTGCCCATGTCCTTCATGGAGGCGGCGCCGGTGCTGGCAATAACATCGTTGATCAGGGAATCGAGTTCTGCGGCGGACAGCGCCGTGGGCAGATAGGCCTGCAGGAGGGTGATCTCGCCAAGTTCCTTGGCTTCGAGATCCGGGCGGTTGCCGGCGGCGAACTGGGTGGCCGACTCGCGGCGCTGTTTCACCAGTCTTTCGACAATCTGGAGAACGGCCGTGTCCGTGGTCTCCGTGCGCTCGTCCACCTCGCGCTGTTTGATGGCCGAAAGCAGCATGCGGATGGTGACCAGGCGCACTTTCTCACCAGCCCGCATGGCGGACTTCATATCGTCCTGGATTCGGTCCTTGAGGGCTGACACAGCGGGGGCGGCTCGTCGGGGAGGTCTGCAGGACGATCGGGCGTCAGTAGAGCCGTTTGCGCCGATTGGTTTCCCGGGCGTTGCGCTTTTCCTGCCGCTTGACGGCAGCCGCCTTCTTGCGCTTTCGCTCCTGTGTCGGCTTTTCGTAGAACTCGCGACGACGGAGTTCGGTAAGCACCCCCGCCTTTTCGCAGGCACGCTTGAAACGCCGGAGGGCCGCGTCAAAATGCTCGTTTTCTCGTACTCGAACGCCGGGCAAGGTCGTAATCCTTAACTGTGGTGGCCCTGCGGCTCCATCCTGTTGGCTCTGTCCCGGGCTCAATCGTTGAACCTGGGCATGAGTCGGTCTGGGCCGGCGGGCGAAAAAAACCGGCTCTGGTGGCCGGATGAGCCGGAAAATATAGCCAGTCGGCGGGGCATTTGCAAAGTGATCGTTCTAGGCATCGAAACCAGCTGTGACGAAACCGCTGCTGCCGTGTATGACTCGGCCCGCGGCCTGCGCAGCCATTGCCTGTACAGCCAGGTGGCCATTCACGCACCTTTTGGCGGGGTCGTCCCGGAATTGGCCTCCCGCGACCACATCCGCAAGCTGCTGCCGCTGATCGATCGCGCGCTGGTCGAGGCGGGCGTGACCCCGGCGGACCTGGCCGGGGTGGCCTATACGGCCGGGCCAGGCCTGGTGGGAGCCCTGCTGGTTGGCGCCACCGTGGGGGTGGGCCTCGCCGTCGGCTGGGGCTTGCCGGCGGTGCCGGTCCATCACATGGAGGCGCACCTCCTTGCGGCCCTCCTCGAGGACGACCCGCCCGCCTTTCCCTTCGTCGCCCTGCTGGTCTCCGGGGGGCATACGCTGCTCATCGAGGTCGCAGGGATAGGCCGCTACCGGATTCTCGGTGAGACTCTCGATGACGCGGCTGGCGAGGCCTTTGACAAGGGCGCCAAACTGCTGGGGCTCCCGTATCCCGGGGGGCCGCACCTCGCCCTGCTCGCCGAGAGGGGGCAGCCGGGACAGTACCGGTTTCCGCGGCCAATGCTGAAGAGTCCGGATCTCAACTTCAGTTTCAGTGGGCTCAAGACCGCTCTCGCCGTGCGCGTTCGGGATCTTGAGGCCGGCGGCCAGTTCGCCGATGCCGGGACAGCGGACCGCACCCGGGCTGACCTGGCGGCCAGCTACCAGCAGGCGATCATCGACACGCTGGCTGGCAAGTCCCTGCGGGCCCTGGCTGCTACCGGGCACCGGCGCCTGGTCGTGGCCGGTGGCGTTGGCGCCAACCGTGCGCTCCGCGAACAACTCCGCGGGGAGTTGTTGCGTCTGGGAGGTACTGTCTACTATCCGCGCACGGAATTCTGCACCGACAATGGCGCCATGATCGCGTTTACCGGCTGCCAGCGGCTGGCGCTGGCACCCGCCGCCTACACGAGCGTCCGTGTGGAAGCGCGGCCGCGGTGGCCGCTTGAAGAACTCACGGAGCCCTGATATGGACACGATTTTTCTTCGCGACCTCCGCATTCGCACCATTGTCGGCATCTGGGAGTGGGAGCGGCGCCTGCCCCAGGTAGTCAGCATCGATCTCGACATGGCGACCGACATCCGTCGTGCTGCCGGCAGTGACGCGATCGGCGACACTCTCGACTACAAGGGTGTAACTAACCGTATCAGGGAGTTCGTGGCGGACTCGCGTTTCAGGCTTATCGAGACGATGGCCGAGCAGATCGCTGCCATCATCATCAATGAATTCCAGGTGGCCTGGGTGCGGGTGGCGGTACACAAGCCCTGGGCCATCCGGGGTTCGCGGGACGTGGGTGTGGCGATCGAACGGGGCACACGAATCTGAAGATGGAATCACCGGCTGTCGCCCCGGTTGACGTGTACGTCAGCGCTGGCAGCAACGTGGCGCCCGAGGAGAACCTGCGCCTGGCATGCCGGGAACTCAGGAAGCGCTTCGGATCGATCGACGTTTCCAGCGTCTACCGCAATCCGCCGGTGGGATTTGTCGGGGATGATTTTCTGAACCTGGTGCTGCGCTTCCGGACCGATGAGCCGCCCGCAGCAATCATTGCCGAACTGGAGCGGTTGCACGCGCTTGCCGGTCGCGTGCGCGCGTCGGCGCGCTTTGCACCGCGAACCCTGGATCTCGACCTGTTGCTGTACGGATCAGCTGTGCTTCCCGAGCCGCCCATCCGGGTGCCCCGGGAGGACATCGGCGAATACGGCTTTGTGCTCGGACCCATCGCGGAACTGGCCCCCGATTTGCGCCATCCCCTGACCGGGGAAACCATGGCCGGGATGTGGGCGAACTTCGACAAGCGCCGGCACCCGATGGAGCGGGTCGGCGATCTGCAATTTTAGGTTAGTGGGAACGGCGAATCGGCACTCCCGGGCCGTTTACCAGCCCACACTGCGGCCACCGTCGACGGCGATGATCTGGCCAGTGACGTAGTGTGCATCGCGCACGAGGTAGAGCACGCAGGTCGCGATGTCATCAGGTTCCCCGACCCGTCGCATCGGGATCTGCTTCAGCACGCTGTCCCGCATCTGGTCGGTGACGCCACCTTCGGGCCACAGGATCGCCCCGGGGGCCACGCCATTGACCCGGACATCCGGTGCCAGGTCGCGAGCCAGCGCCCGGGTCAGAAAACCGAGGCCGGCCTTGGCCGCGCCGTACATCGTGTGGTCCTTGAGCGGCCGGATCGCGTGGATATCGACAATATTGATGATCACACCCCGGGAAGATTTCAGGTGGGGCAGCGCGGCTTTGGCCAGGAATAGCGGCGCCTTAAGGTTAGTGCCGAGCAGATCTTCCCACTGCTCTTCCGAAATGTGTTCAAGCGGCGTTGGGTAGAAGCTCGACGCATTGTTCACGAGGATATCGAGGCGCCCCGAGTGGCCAACGATCTTGGCGACCAGTGCGGGCAGCTTGCCGGTCTTAAGCAGGTCGGCCTGGACTGCCAGCGCCGAGCCCGGGCGTGCGTCGTTCAGCTCACGGGCGAGACTTTCCGCCTCGGGCGCCGAGCCCCGGTAGTGAATGGCAACGCCAGCCCCCTGGCCGTGCAGGGTCCGGGCAATGGCTGCCCCTACGCGACGACCGGCGCCGGTAATCAATGCCCATTTGCCCGCGAGCGGTAGTGCTTCGATCATGCCATGTACCTTTCACCGGCGTGCGCCGCGGGCGGGATAAAACCAGCGGTTAAGATTACACCACCATGCAAACCGGATTTGATTTGCCGGCGCCTGTTCCCGAGGCGCTAGCGCACAGTGAGCGGGTCCGGACGATGGTGATCGAGCGGATCACTGCCCACGGCGGGTTTCTCGGTTTTGCCGATTACATGGACGCGGTGCTCTACGCGCCCGGTCTCGGCTATTACAGTGCGGGTGCGCGGAAATTCGGGGCAGCGGGCGACTTTGTCACGGCGCCCGAGCTCGGGCCGGTCTTCGCGCGCTGTCTTGCCCGTCTCGCCGGCGCCGCGTTGCTGCAGCTCGGGGGCGGGGTGATCGTCGAAGTCGGCGGCGGTTCCGGCGCACTCGCTGCCGACCTGTTGCTGGCGCTGCGTGACAACCCGCCCGACCGGTACCTGCTGCTCGAGGTCAGTGGCGAGCTGCGGGAGCGGCAGCGCCAGACCCTTGAAGCACGGGTGCCGGAAGAGCTGCACCGTGTGACCTGGCTCAATGCCTTGCCCGCTGAACCGCTGGCCGGCGTCCTCCTGGCCAACGAGGTGCTGGATGCGCTGCCGGTCGAGCGCTTCCGGATGCGCGACGGACTGCCGTGGCAGATGGGCGTACAGGCTTCCGGCAGGGGCCTTCAGTGGTCCGAACGGCCTGCACCGGCGTCTTTAGTCACCGCGGTGTCCGCGCTGCAGACGGCACTCGGTCGTGCGCTGCCGGAGGGTTACACCACGGAAATCGGGCTGCGCCACACGGCCTGGCTGCAGTCCCTGCTCGGTGTCCTCGGGGAGGGTCTCGCGCTCCTTCTCGACTACGGTGGCACCCGCCGCGAGATCTATCACGGCGAACGGCGCGACGGCACGCTCGTCGGCCACTACCGGCATCGCCAGCTCGCCGATCCGTTTTTCCTGCCCGGCCTGCAGGACCTGACCGCGTGGGTCGATTTCTCCGCGACGGCCGATGGTGCGAAGCGGGCAGGACTCCGCGTGGCGGCGTACGCCACCCAGGCCCACATGCTGTTGGCCTCGGGCGTACTGGAGGAGGGTCAGCAGGGCGCGCGCCCCGACGATCCTGCTCGATTGCGCGAAATGCAGCAGATCCAGCGCCTGCTGCTGCCGGGCGAGATGGGCGAACGCTTCAAGGTACTGGCGCTGACGCGCAATTTTGCGCCCGAATTTCCGCTGACGGTGCGCGACCTTAAGGAGCGCCTCTAGACCGATTTGCCCAAGCCCTGCCGGCGCCGAAGTGCCGACTGCAACCTGTAGTTGGCGCCGGGTTTCCGGTAACGTGGCGGCGGTTTTCCTCCCGGACCTATCAGCGTGGACATGCTCTCGGCCATCGTGCTTGCGGTCGTTCAGGGACTCACCGAGTTCTGGCCGATATCCAGTTCGGGGCACCTGATCCTCGTCCCCCGGTTCATGGGCTGGGCCGATCAGGGGCTGGCCTTCGACGTGGCCCTGCACTTCGGAACCCTGCTCGCCGTGATGGCTTACTTTCGCCGCGAGGTGCTGGCTGTCCCGCACGCGATGCTGCTTCAGGTCATTGGCCGGCCACACAGTGAGGCAGACGCGCGGCTGGGCTGGGCCGTTGCCCTGGCCACCGTTCCCGCGGGTATTGCCGGTCTGCTGTTCAAGGATTTCGTCGAGGCTGAACTTCGTTCACCGTTGCTCATTGCCGGCACCACGGCTTTCTACGGTGTGCTGCTCTGGGTGGCTGACAGCCGTCGTGGCGCCGTCAACGACGAGCGGGACCTCACGCTTTCCAAGGCCCTGGTGGTGGGCTGCGCGCAGGCGCTGGCACTGATCCCCGGCACCTCCCGGTCCGGCATCACGATTACCGCGAGCCTGTTTCTGGGCCTCTCGCGTGAGGCGGCGACGCGCTTCTCGTTCCTGATGTCGATTCCAGTCATCCTGCTGGCATCGCTGCTTGAGGGCTATCACCTGGCGACCACGACCGCGCCGGTGGCATGGGATCTGCTGGGCGTCGGGGTGCTGGCCGCGGCGCTGACGGCGTACTTCTGTATTGCGGTGATGCTGCGGGTTATCGGCCGCATCGGCATGGCACCCTTTGCGATCTACCGACTGCTGCTGGCCACGGCGCTGCTCGTGACGTTCAGCTGACGACGAACTGTTTGCGCGCCGCGATAACCGCCGCGAGCCGGGCCTGGCGGATGGCCTCCCCGATCGCCTCGCCGCGAAGGCCCTCGCCGGTGCCGCCGGGTCCGGTAACCGCGCCGGTGTCGACCGTGAGCGCTGCCCGCCAGGCGGCGAGCACCAGTTCCCGCTGCGGATACGGCTGATCGGCGCGGCCGGTTCGCCCGCGCGCATCCGCTTCGCAGGCGTCGAGAAATTCCGTCACCCGATGCCCGCGCCGGAAGGCGTCGAGACTCTCCAGCAGGGTCAGCAGGGTTGCCGGCCGCAGCTCCAGGGCGCGGTGGCACAGGCCGTGATTCCGCGTCACGGCGACGGCGAGATCACGAAAACGGTTGGGCACTGCCAGGCGCTGACACAAATCGAGCACCAGTTCGACGCCGCGTTGCTCGTGCCCCGTGTGTCGGGGCAACTCGGCCTTGGGGGTGGTGCCCTTGCCAAGATCGTGCATCAGGATGGCAAAGCGCACTTCGGTACTGAACGAACGGCGTGCGGCTTCATGGAGGGCCAGCAGCACGTGGACGCCAGTGTCGATCTCCGGATGCCACTGCGCTGGCTGCGGCACGCCGAACAGGGCGTCGACCTCGGGGGAGATCACGGTCAGCGCTCCGCAGTCGCGTAGCACCTGAAGGTAGACATCTGGCCGCGGCTCGGCGAGCGCCGATGCGGTTTCCTGCCAGACGCGCTCGGGGACCAGCGAGGCAACCTCGCCTGCCTGGACCATCGAGCGCATCAGATCGAGAGTGGCGGGTGCCACCTGAAAGCCGAGTGTGTGAAAGCGTGCGGCGAAGCGGGCCACGCGCAGGATGCGGACGGGATCTTCGCGAAAGGCGTCCGAGACGTGGTGCAGGAGGCGCGCCTGCAGATGTGCCTGGCCGCCCATCGGGTCAAGCAGTGCACCGTCGGCCGCCTGTGCGATGGCATTGATGGTCAGGTCGCGGCGCTGCAGGTCTTCTTCCAGCGTTACGGACGGATTCGCCTGCACCTCAAAGCCCCGATAGCCCGGACCCGTCTTGCGCTCCGTGCGCGCGAGCGCGTACTCCTCGCTGGTGTCCGGATGCAGATAGACCGGAAAATCGCGGCCCACGCGCCGGTACCCCAGGGCCTCCAGTTCACCGGGCGTGGCGCCGACCACTACCCAGTCCCGTTCCTTCACCGGCAGCCCGAGCAGCTGGTCGCGCACGGCACCGCCCACCAGGTAGATCTGCATACATGAATTGTAGCCGCTATCCTCAGCAGGCCGTGCCCCGGTCAGCCTCACTGTTGAAGGTCATGTCGCGACTGCGACTTGCCGCACTGCTGGTGCTCGCAGCTGCTCTGGCTGCGTGCGGTACGGGGTACTACCTGCAGGCTGCAGCGGGCCAGGCGGCGCTCATGCGGGCCCGTGAACCGCTGGAGCAGGTGCTGGCCGATCCGGCAACGTCCGGGCCCGTCCGGCGGCAATTGCTGGTGGTGGATGCGGCGCTGTTGTTCGCACGCCTGGAGCTCGGATTATCCGCCACCAAGAGCTATCGCCATTACGCGGATCTCGGCCGGGCGTCCGTGGTGTGGAATGTATTCGCCGCGCCGGAGTTTTCCCTCGAGCCTCGCGAGTGGTGCTACCCCGTGGCGGGCTGCACCACCTACCGCGGGTGGTTCAGTGAACAGAAGGCGCGGGATTTTGCGGCCAGGCTCGCCGCGCGTGGCGACGATGTGTTTGTCGGGGGCGTTGCCGCTTACTCGACGCTGGGCTGGTTTGCCGATCCGGTGCTCAACACCATGCTGGGCAGTAGTGACGCCGAATTGGCCGGGCTGTTGTTCCATGAACTGGCGCACCAGCTGGTCTACGTGGCGGGCGACACGTTGTTCAACGAGGGCTTTGCGACATTCGTTGAGGAGGAGGGCACGCGGCGCTGGCTCGAGTCGCGCAATGACGCGGTCGGCCTGTGCGAATTTCGTGTGCGGCAGTCCCGTCGCACGGCGGCTCTCGACATCCTTGCCGGGCTAAAGCTGGATCTCGCTGGCGTTTACTCGGCTGACACACCACCCGAACGCCGCCGGCAACTGCGGATGGTGGCGTTCGAGCGGAGCAGGGCACTCTATGCTGCACTCCGCGCCGGATGGACAAAGGCGCCGTGGTTCGACGGCTGGTTTGACCCCGGATTGAACAATGCCCGACTCGCCGCGCTATCGTCCTACGAGGACTACGTGCCCGCCTTCCGGGTCCTGCTGGCCCGTAAGGACGGTGATCTAAAGCGCTTCTACACCGCTGTCGAGGATCTTGCTCATGGTCCGCGGGAAGCGCGGGAACTCGGCCTCAGGGAGCTGTCTCTGGAGCAGTCCCGCGGCGTCAACGACGCACCAGCTTCGCTTAGCTGCCCCTGATGCCGGGCAGACCGGCGGCAGCCAGTGTCGCGGCAAGATTGGGCCGCAGCCGGCGCGGCGTGATGCCAAGTGCGCGCAGCCCGTCGGTGCTGCCCACGCTGTCGGTCAGTAGCGAGCGGAAATTGTCGGTGGAAAAGGGCTTACCGGGCACGAAATCCATGATTGCCGCCTGCAGGCGGGAAACCGCCCGCGGCAGCCCGATGATCTGGCGCCGCAGGCCCAGTTGGTCCGACACCAATTGCACGAGTTCCCGCAAGGTATAGGTATCCGGACCGAACAGCTGGTAGACAGAGCCGGCATCGGCCGGTTCGCGCAGCACCCGGGCAATCGCCTCGACGACGTCGTCGATGTGCACGGGGGCAAATCGCGTCTGCGGCATAGCCAGGGGGAACACCAGCGGCACGACCCGTAGAAGACGCGCAAAACGAACCAGAAACGAATCGCCAGGGCCGAAGATTACGGACGGTTGCAGGATGGTCCAGCGGAGTGTCGACGCACGAAGCAAGGCTTCGGCCTCGCCCTTCGAGCGCAGGTAGTGGCTGGTGGCGGCGCTCGCGGTAGCCGGGTCGGCCGCATTGAGTGCGCTGACCTGAATCAGCCGGGAGACTCCGCGGTCGTTGCAGGCCTGAATCAACGTCCGGGTGAGGTCCACGTGGGCGTGGCGGAATCCGGCGCCATCCCGGCCCGCCTCGTTCAGGATGCCGACGAGATTGATCGCAACGTCTGCCCTGTTGAGGACGGCTGCCAGGGCCTTCAGCCGGTGGACGTCGGCGCGAACCACCTTCACCGTCGGCAGCACCTTCAGGTGCCGGCAGCGCTCAGGGTTTCGGCTCGGCACCGTGACCTGGTAGCCGGCATTTGCCAGCCGCGCCACGAGGCGTGAACCAACGAAACCGCCACCACCAAGTACGCAACAGCTCACCATGGCGGATGCCGTGATCCCTGGCTGTGCTGCGTTAGCGGATCTGCAACAGGAGGTTCCGGTTGCCGCGGCGGATGCTGAGAATGAGCAGCGTCTGCTGACCGGCAGCCTGCTGCAGTTCCCGCACGTTCCGCACCCGGATCCGGTTCACCGACACGATGATGTCGTTGGCCAGGAGGCCTGCCAGGGCCGCCGGACTTTCCGGCTCTATCGACTCGATCAGGACGCCTGGGCCTGCGAACTGATCAGCCTTCCCCTCGTGGTTGCCCAGTTCAGCGCCGGCAAGGCCGGGATGGATCTCCTCACCGCCAATTTTTGCCGCGATGCTGAGTTCACTGAGCAGTGCCGTGAACTTCCGCCGCTTGCCCTCGCGAATGACCTCAACCCGCACGGTATCGCCGCTGCGCTTCAGTCCGACGGTATTACGCAGATCGGACGCGCTCTTTATTCGCTGACCGTCGACCGAGACGATCACGTCGCCCACCTCAATGCCAGCCTTCTCGGCCGCAGAGCCGTCGGCAACTTCCTGAACCAGCGCACCCTCGGCGGTTCCTTCGACGCCGTAGGCCTTGGCGCTGTCCGCGTTGAAGTCCGAGATGCTCACGCCGAGCAATCCGCGCTTCACCTCGCCGAACTGCAGGATCTGGTTCATGATCGATTTCGCAATATTCACGGGGATTGCAAAGCCGATACCGATGTTGCCGCCGCTGTTGCTGAAAATTGCTGAATTGATGCCAATCAGCTCGCCTTTCAGGTTAACCAGTGCGCCGCCGGAATTACCGGGATTGATCGAGGCGTCTGTCTGGATAAAGTCCTCGTAGCCATCCGGGTTGATGCCGCTGCGGCCGAGTGCGCTGACGATTCCGGATGTGACGGTGTGCTGGAGCCCGAAGGGATTGCCAATGGCCAGGACGAAGTCGCCGACCTCGACCTGGTCGGAATTGCCGAGCTTCATCTGGACGAGGCCCTTGTCGTTGTCCACCTGCAATACGGCGATATCGGTGCCGGGGTCAGAGCCGACCACGGTGGCCTTCAGGTTGCGGTTGTCACTCAGGACAACCTCGATTTCCTCGGCATTCTCGACCACGTGATGGTTGGTGAGGATGTAGCCCTTGGCGGCATCCACAATTACGCCGGAGCCAGCGCTTTGCACCTGCCGGGGGCGCCGTTGCTGCTGCTGGTCGGGGAAGCCGAAGAAGCGGCGGAAGAAGGGGTCCTCCATCAACGGATTCGCCGGCGCGCTGACCGTGCCTTTGGTCGCAATGCTGACCACCGCGGGTTCGACCTGTTTGACGAGCGGGGCCAAGGTGGGAACTTCCTGTCCGCCGACCCCGGCGGGGAGCTGTGCCTCGGCCAGACCGCCAAGTGCCGTGGCAACCAGAATCAGGGCGATGGCTGCCCGGGCGGTGACTCCTGTCATGCGCGAAAACCTTCCGGAAGAGTGGGGCTAGAACTTGGAATCATAGCGGGTTTTAAGCCTCCCCGGCCGTGGCCGGGGAGGCTTTCAATGCGGGGGAGAAGCTGTGGAAAAGCGGTGCAGGCGCTGGGGGCAGGGAAACCCAATATCTTGTGGTGCCAGATGCGGCTGGCAGAGTCGGACGCAGTCCGGAAAATCGCCTTGACGCGGCTGGCTATCTTTTGAACAAATATATGATTTATAAGGATAAACATAGACAAATCACGGCTGACAAAATTCTTGACACGCCCGGACAGCATGCCTAATGTACGACTGACGCCGGCACAACATCTTGTGCTGGCGTTTTCGTCGAAATTACGGGCCTGCAACGCCGGACGGGGCATGCCTCGCAGGGGGGGCGAATTGCGGGCACGACGGCCGTTTCCGGGTGGGAACCTTTCCGGGTTCGGAACGAAGAAGTAGTAGCAGTAACACCGGCCACGAGGGCCGGTACCAGGGACTGGCGCAGGGGGCAGAGTCAAACATGAAATCGGCAGTGCAACTGGATAACAACCGGGGAGTGACTATCAGCTTTCAGGACGCGTCCATCGACATCTGGGACAAGAAGTACCGCCTGAAAGCCAAGACGGGCGAAGTGCTCGACGAGACGATGGACGATACCTATCAGCGTGTTGCCCGGGCACTGGCCGATGTGGAGTCCGAGGGCGACCGGGAGCGCTGGTTCGAGCAGTTTCTCTGGGCACTCCGCCGGGGCGCCATTCCGGCCGGCCGCATCATATCCAATGCCGGCGCCCGCGAGCACAAGCCGGCCACATCGACAATCAATTGCACGGTGTCCGGCACAATCGGCGACTCCATGCAGGACATCCTCACCAAAGTGCACGAGGCGGGCCTGACGCTGAAGGCCGGTTGCGGCATCGGTTATGAATTCTCGACCCTGCGGCCGAAGGGCGCCTACGTATCCGGAGCCGGGGCGCACACGTCCGGCCCGATGTCGTTCATGGATATCTACGACAAGATGTGTTTCACCGTGTCGTCCGCCGGCGGACGTCGCGGCGCCCAGATGGGCACCTTCGATGTCGGCCATCCTGACGTCCTTGATTTCATTCGTGCCAAGCGGGAGGACGGCCGGCTTCGCCAGTTCAATCTTTCCCTGCTGGTCACGGACGGCTTCATGCAGGCCGTCAAGTTCAACCGGGACTGGTCGCTGGCCTTCCCCATGGACGAGCGCCAGGTCGAGCAGTACGGGCTCGATCTCGCTGATCCGGACCAGGTGCTGTGGCGTGAGTGGCCGACGACTACCGGCTATGTCACCAACGACAAGGGCCAGGTTGCCTGCCGTATCTACAAGAAGCTGCCGGCCCGGCGTCTGTGGGACATGATCATGGCGTCGACTTACGATTTCGCCGAGCCGGGATTCGTGCTCGTCGACCGGGTCAACGAAATGAACAACAACTGGTTCGACGAAAATATCCGGGCCACCAACCCCTGCGGTGAGCAGCCGCTCCCGCCGTACGGCTCCTGCTTGCTGGGTTCAATCAACCTGACCAAGTTTGTGCAGGAGCCGTTCACGGATACGGCGCGTTTCGACTGGGACGAATTCCATCGGGTCGTGAAGGTCTTTACCCGGATGCTGGACAACGTCGTTGAAGTCAACGGCCTGCCCCTTTCGCGGCAGCGGGAGGAAATAGTCCGCAAGCGGCGGCACGGCATGGGCTTTCTCGGTCTTGGCTCCACCCTCACCATGCTCCGTATGCGCTACGGCTCCAAGGAGTCGGTCAAGTTCACGGATGACGTTTCCCGCGAAATGGCGCTAGCGGGCTGGGAGACGGCGCTTGAGCTGGCACGGGAGAAAGGCCCGGCGCCAATCCTGCTGGAAGATTTCGCAGTGACGGGTGACATGCTGCGCAAGCGGCCCGAGATGGCTGAGGACGGTTGGAAGGTCGGTGACCAGATTCCGGGGCGTATCCTGCATGCGCGCTACAGCCGCTACATGCAGCGGGTGGCTGAGGTCGCGCCTGAACTCGTCAAGGACCTGGAGCGGGTGGGTGCGCGCTTTACCCACCACAGTTCCATTGCCCCGACCGGCACGATTTCACTGTCCCTGGCCAATAACGCCAGTAATGGCATTGAGCCGAGCTTTGCCCATCACTACTTCCGCAATGTGATTCGGGAGGGCAAAAAGTCCAAAGAGAAGGTCGAGGTGCTCTCATTCGAGCTTCTCGCCTACCGCCAGCTGGTGAGCTCCGCAGCCATTCCTGGCAGTACCAGGCCTGAGGAACAATTGCCGGAATACTTCGTGACGGCCGAGGACATCAAGCCGAAGGAGCACGTCGACATCCAGGCCGCTGCCCAACGGTGGGTCGACTCCTCAATTTCCAAGACCGCCAATGTGCCGACGGATTTCAACTACGAGGAGTTCAAGGACATCTACATGTACGCCTACGAAAAGGGGTTGAAGGGTTGCACCACCTTCCGTTTCAATCCCGAGGCATTCCAGGGTGTTCTTGTAAAGGAAAAGGATCTGCAGAGCACCAGGTACACTTTTGTGCTCGATGACGGTACCGAAGTTACCCTGCGTG
Source organism: uncultured Chromatiaceae bacterium (assembly GCA_964587605.1). Classification (GTDB taxonomy): domain Bacteria; phylum Pseudomonadota; class Gammaproteobacteria; order Steroidobacterales; genus SHZI01. The sequence goes on along the minus strand of CAZPNN010000198.1, from coordinate 11,632 downwards.
GCGACGAGGAGATTGAGTACGACGGTGAAATGCACACCGCTGCCAATCTCTTCGACGCACTCAAGGAAGGCTACTACGGCAAGTTCTGAATTCAGGAAATAGCCATGCCCAATATCAAGATTGACAGGAAAATCGTCGGCTACCGGGTCGAGTCTCCGGACGACAAGGAGACCGGCCAGAAGGGCGGCCAGAAGGGCAGCCAGAAATCCGGCCAGAAGTCCGACGGTTCGGCAGCCAAGCGCCTGCCGAGCGAAGGCAATGTGGTGCGGATGCACGAAAAGCTTGAGCGGCCGGAGATGCTCCAGGGCTCTACCTACAAGGTTAAGACGCCGATTTCCGATCACGCAATGTACGTCACCATCAACGACGTCATCCTGAATCCGGGTACGGAGTACGAGCAGCGCCGGCCCTTCGAGATTTTCATCAACTCGAAGAATCTGGACCACTACCAGTGGATCGTGGCCCTGACGCGGCTGATGTCCGCCGTATTCCGCAAGGGCGGCGATGTGGCCTTCATGGTCGATGAGCTCAAGGCAGTGTTCGATCCCCGCGGCGGCTACTGGCAGCCGGGGGGCAAGTTCATGCCCTCGATCATCGCTGAACTTGGTCACATCGTGGAAAAGCATCTCCGGTTCATCGGCGTCCTGCCGGCGGATACCCTCGATGAGAACAAGCGGAAACTCGTAGAGCAGAAGCGCCGGGAGTACGAGGACCAGCAGCGCCAGCAGGATGCCTTCGCACGCAGCGAATATCCCGCCGGAGCCCAGCTCTGCGGTGCCTGCAGCGCCACGGCAGTGGTCTGCATGGACGGCTGCATGACCTGCCTGGCCTGCGGGGATTCCAAGTGCGGCTAGGCCAAATGCGGCTGAGCTGACCGTCTGAAATGACTTCTTGAGATGACCCTGAGCGTTCCTGATTTCAGTCGCGTCGGGGTACTCGTAGCCGGCGACGTGATGCTGGACGAGTACTGGTTTGGCCAGACCTCCCGAATTTCACCCGAGGCTCCCGTGCCGGTCGTTCGCGTTACCGGGTCCGAAGCGCGCGCTGGCGGGGCGGCCAACGTGGCGGCGAATCTCGCCAGCCTCGGCGCGCGGACCTCGCTGACCGGGATCGTCGGTCGGGACAGTAATGCGAAGACGCTGGCCACCTTGATGCGGAACCAGGGCATTGCCGTGGATTTCGTGGAGTCTGCGCATCGGCCCACGATCACCAAGCTGCGCGTCCTCTCCCGCAATCAGCAACTCATACGGCTCGACACTGAAGACGCGTTCACCGCCGACGATGCAGTGCCCTTGAGCGGCGCCATGGAGCGGCTGCTGCCACCGGCGTCGATCTGCATCCTGTCGGATTACGCAAAGGGCACGCTCTGCCACGTCAACGCGCTGATTGGTATCTGCCAGAAGCGGGGGGTGCCCGTGCTGGTGGACCCCAAGGGCAGTGAATTCACGCGCTACCGCGGCGCGACGGTGCTGACGCCGAATCTGGCCGAATTCGAGGCCGTCGTCGGCCCGGTGCACGCCGAGGCGGAGATTGCCGAGCGGGGTCAGGCCCTGCGGGAGGCTCTCAACATCCAGGCCCTGGTCGTCACGCTCGGTGAACGCGGCATGGCGGTCATTACCGCCGAGGGTGAACCCGTGTTTCTCCCGGCGCGCGCACGCCAGGTATTCGACGTCACGGGCGCCGGCGATACGGTCATTGCGACGCTCGCAGCCGGTCTGGGCGCGGGTCTGACCCTCCAGGACGCCGCGGCGCTGGCCAACCTGGCCGCCGGTCTTGTCGTTGCCCGGATTGGTGTGGCTAGCGTCACGCCATCTGAACTCCGGCTGGCGCTGCACGAGCATGGCCAGGGTGGGCGCGGCCTTCTTCGCCGGCCGGAAGCGCGGCAGGTGGCCGCCGAAGCTCGCAGTCGCGGTGAGCGCATCGTCATGACCAACGGCTGTTTCGACATCCTGCACGCCGGCCATGTAGCTTATCTTGAAGAGGCGAAGCAGCGTGGCGATCGGCTCCTTGTGGCCGTGAACGACGATGGGTCGGTCGCCCGGCTGAAGGGCGCTGGCCGGCCGATCAACCCCCTCGCTGACCGGATGGCCGTGCTTGCCGGGCTGGCATCCGTCGACTGGGTGGTGCCCTTCGGCGAGGACACGCCGGAAGCGCTGGTCAATGAAGTGCTGCCCGACGTGCTGGTGAAGGGCGGCGATTACCGGCCGCAGAATATTGCCGGCGCGCGGGCCGTGCTGGCCTACGGCGGCACCGTGGAAGTCTTGAGCTTCCGGGAGGGACGCTCCACGACTGCTATTGTCGAGGCCGTGCAGCGGCTCACTCCGAAGTAGCGCCGCCCGTGCCCCGCATCAAGACCGACTCCGGTCAGCAGACAGCGGCCGGGCCCACGTCCTGGTTGCGGCGCGCCTACGTCTTCCTGACCTATCTTGCCGTTCCGTTCCTGCTGTTTTATCTCCTCTGCCGTGGCTGGCGGGTGCCCGGTTACCGGCGGCGTATCAGCGAACGTTTTGGCTTCGGAATGCCTCGCCTGGCCCGCCCGTCCATCTGGGTGCACGCGGTATCGGTTGGGGAGGTGCAGGCGGCGGCACCGCTGGTCCGCACCCTGCTGAAACGTCACCCCGGCGTACCGCTGGTGCTCACCACGATGACGCCGACAGGTTCCGAGCGCGTTCAGGCCCTGTTCGGCGATACGGTGATTCACAGCTACGTGCCCTACGACCTGGCGGGTGCCGTGCACCGCTTTTTCGACTGGGCGCGACCGTCGCTGGCGATCATCATGGAGACGGAACTCTGGCCAAACCTGTACCACGAGTGCGGGCAGCGGCAGGTGCCGCTGGTGCTGGCCAGCGCCCGGGTTTCACTGCGCTCGGTTCGCTACTACCGCCTGCTGATCCCGCTGTTCCGAAATACGCTGGCCAACGGGATCGTGATTGCCGCCCAGACGCCGGTGGACGCTGAGCGCTTCTGTTCGCTGGGCGCCAATCCGGCCCGTACTCACGTAACCGGCAACATCAAGTTCGATTTTGAGCTGCCGGCCGAGATTGCCGCCCGCGGGCGTGAGCTGCGGGATCAGCAGGCGGAGGACCGGCCGGTGTGGGTCGCCGCGAGCACGCACGATGGCGAGGAGATCGCCGTCCTGGAAGCGCACGAGCGGATCCTTGAGCACCACCCGGGCGCACTGCTGGTGCTCGTGCCGCGACATCCGGAGCGCTTCGCACCGGTGGCCGCGCTGCTGGACAGCCGCGGGATCAGCTATGTGACGCGTAGCAGCCGGGCGCTGGCCGGTCCCGCGACATGCGTGCTGCTCGGTGACACCATGGGCGAACTCACCACCTTCTACGCGGCGGCGGACGTGGCCTTCGTCGGCGGCAGTCTGGTGCCCATCGGCGGGCACAATCTCCTGGAACCGGTCGCGCTCGGCGTGCCGGTGGTCACCGGTCCGCACAACGAGAACGCGGCGGATATTGCCGAACTGTTGTTCGACTGCGGCGCCGCCCTGGTGGTACCGGACTGGGCCGGACTCGCCGCGGAAGTGAGCTGGCTGCTCGGCGATCAGCCAGAGCGACACAAGCGGGGCCTGGCCGGCAGCCAGGCGATTGCTGCGAATCGCGGCGCTTTGGCCCGGCTTCTGGCGCTGGTCGATCCGCTGATCGACTGACGGCGACCCGGACTAGTTTGTAGCGGGTGCCGGTGCCACGGCGGCTGTCGTCAGCAAGGAGTCGATCTGCGCGATGTCGTCCGTGGTCAGCGTGCCGGCTGCCTGTTTCAGGCGCAGGCCGTTGATCAGGTAGTCGTAGCGGCTCCGGAGGTAGGCGGTTTCGGCAATGAATACGCTTCGTCGCGCGTCGAGCACGTCCACGGTGGTGCGGGTGCCCACGTCGAAGCCGGCCTCAGTAGCCTTCAACGCCGTTTTGGCCGACTCGAAGGCCTGCTTCAGCGCCTGGACCCGCGAGATATCGGTGATCACCCCGAGGTAGGCGTCCCGGGTCTGGCGCTCGGTCTCGCGGGCCGTGCGCTCCAGCCGTTCGCGGCTGGCGCGGTGGAGATAGACGGCCTGCTGGACCCGGGCCGACGTGCTGCCGCCGCTGAAGATTGGCAGGGCGAATTGCAGGGACAACGTGTCGCTCTCGATATCGGTGCCGGTGCTGCTGCGTAATTTTGTGCCCACGGCAAGCGGGCCGCCATTGCCGTCGAAGCAGTTATCAATGGGCGTGTTGACGCAGGGAGAACGGGAGAAGCCCGTGTTGTCCGTGTTATTGCGCGTGGCGACAAAGTCGATGGTCGGGTAGTGACCAGTTCGGGCGATGCTCACGTCGTCCTTGGCGATTTCCGTGCCGATCTGGCTCGAGATCAGGCTGCGGTTCTGCTGCATGGCCAGGTCCACCCACTGGTTCTCATCAGCCGGGTCGGGCATCTCGAGGGGCAGATTTTCCACCGGCTTGGCCAGGCGCGGCGGCGTTTCGTCGATGATTGCCCGTAGCAACTCCTGCTGATTGGCCAGCACGCGCTTGGCGAGGATCTCGGCCGCCAGTGCCTGGTCGTAACCGGCCTGAGCCTCCTGGACGTCGGTGATCGCGATCAGGCCAACCTCGAAGCGCTTCTGGGCCTGCTCCAACTGGCGCCCGATCGCCTCTTTCGCGGCCTGTTCGGAGGCGAGCGTGTCTTCAGCGGCGAGAACCCTGAAATAGGCCTCCGCCACCCGTATCACGAGGTCCTGCTGGGCGAACTGATAGTCGACGTCCGCCTTTGCCGACTGCTTGTCCGCCTGCGACAACCTGACCCACTGGTCCCAGCGGAACACCGACTGGCGCAGTTCGAGATTCCAAGTCTCGGCGTCGGTATCACGAGAATCAATGATACGTGGCACGGGCGGCGAATTTCCAAGCGAGGTCACCGTTTCGCCGTCGGCTGCGTTTTCGTTGATGTTGTACCGGCCACTGACCTGCGGCAGCAGGCTGCCCCGCGCAATCGGTTTCCCCTCCTGGGCTGCCAGCATGCTGGCCTCCGCTTCGCGAACCAGCGGATCACTGCGCACCGCCTTTTCGTAGATCTGCAACAGGCTGTCACCCGATGCCACGCCCGAGACCAGAAGTGCCGCTACGGGCAGCAGAGTTAGCGCATTTCTCATGACATCCCTTCGAAGACTGATCAGAACCTGAACCTTGGCGGCAACGGTGCATTCAATAGTGCCGGCAGTGAAGTTTCAAACAACGTTGTGGTCGTCCACCGGTCCGGGCCCTGGCGGGTTACCAGCTGGGCTCGCATCAACGGGTCCTCGCCGGTCACGATAAACAACCGTCCACCATCTGCCAGCCAGTGTTGAAAGCGCTCGTCCGGAGCCGGCACCGAGCCAGTTACTGCGATAACGTCCCACGGGGCATCCGGACGGTAGCTGAAGGCATCGGCGGTGTGCACTTCGGCATTCCACGTAGACACGGCCCGCAGATTCCGGCGGGCCTCGTCGGCCAGCTCCGGCAGAATCTCAAGGCTGGTCACTTTCGCACAAAGCCGGGCAAGACACGCGGTCAAAAAGCCGCAGCCTGTGCCAACCTCCAGCACCCGGTCGGTGCCGCGAATGACCAGGGCCTGCAGCAGCCGGCCCTCGACCTGGGGAGTCAGCATCACCTGGTTGCCACGCAGCGGAATGGCCGTGTCGGCAAACGCGAGGTTGCGATAGCGCGGCGGCACGAACTGTTCGCGGGGGACTGCTGACAGGACGGCAAGCACCGACGGGTCAAGCACGTCCCAGGCCCGCACCTGCTGGTTCACCATCTGGGTGCGTGCAAGTTCGATACGGATGCTCATTGGGGGCCGCTCAGGGTAAGCAGGTTGACTGTCACAGCCAATATTATGGCCCAAAGTGACGCCCGGCGGATTATGGTGAACCCCGGCGTCCCCCGAATGACCATCGGCTATGCTTCAAAGCGTCCGCGAGGCCGGCCCGCGCCAGATTCCAGCGCAAAAATTAGAGAGGAGCAGTGCCCGGCTGACTTCTCCAAGCAATATATTGAATGACCGAGACGTGGTTGATCCTGGCGCTAGCCGTGATCTGCATTGGGCTCATTGGTGCCGGGTTCTACCTGTGGCGTACCCGCGGTGCCTACGCCCGCGGCGTGGCAACACTGAACCGCGAAATCGTCGAGGCGGCAGAGGCCGCCGCCTTCGGCAAGCGCGTTTCTCTGCCGGACGGTAATGTCCCCGAGCTTGGTCAACTCGGCGAAAACGTCAATCGGCTCTTTGATGCCCTCAGCACCAAGGACCGCCAGATGCGACAGCGTGAGGCGCTGTTCCAGGATCTGGCCAACACGATGCCCGAAGTGGTCCTCGTGCACCGGGATCGTGTCATCTTCGCCAATACGGCAGCCGGCACCCTGTTGGGCCTCACGCCGGAACAGCTGACCGGTCGCCCCGTCACTGATCTGGTCCGGCCTGCCTACCGGGCCATGACTCGCAAGAACATTGCCGGCCGCCTGGCCGGCGAGCCCGTCCCCGATCGCTTCGAGCTCCAGCTGATTTCCGGCGAAGAGGGCGGTCTGTGGGTCGAGGCTGCCGGATCGATGATCGATTACCGTGGGCAGAAGGCCATCCTGTCGATTGCCCGGGATATCAGCTACCGGAAAAGCATCGAAGCAAACCTGGGGCGGGGCAAGCAGCAGGCCCAGATCACATTGGAATCCATCGGTGAGGGCGTGATCACGACAGACACCCAGGGGGTGATCGACTACCTGAACGGTGCTGCCGAGAAGCTGACTGGGACCACCCGCGAGGCCACCATTGGCAAGCGCATGGCCGACATCATGACGTTGGTTGACGAGAATGACCGCAAGGATCTGGGCGATCCAGTCGCGCGCGCTCTCGCCGAGCGGCGACCGGTCGGGCTCGGTCGGCGGGCCCTGATGATCCTGACGGAGGGCAGTCGCGAGTTGTCGGTGGAGTTGACTGCGTCGCCCATCATCGGCGTTGGCGATACGGTGGCAGGCGCCGTAGTTGTCATGCGTGATGTCACCGAAATCCGCGGGATGACACGCCGCATCTCCTATCAGGCGGCGCACGACGCGCTGACCGGGCTGATCAACCGAACCGAGTTCGAGCGACGGCTGACGGAAGCACTCGAAAGCGGGCACGGTGATCCGGTAAATTCCGTCCTGTGCTACATGGACCTCGATCGTTTCAAGGCCGTGAATGACACCTGCGGACATCTGGCCGGCGACAACATGCTCCGGGAGATTTCCAAGCTCATCCGCGACCAGGTCCGCGATTCCGACTTCGTCGCCCGCCTTGGTGGCGACGAATTCGGCATGCTTCTGATCCGCTGCCCGCTCGACAAAGCCCGACAGATTGCCGACGACGTGTGCAACGCTGTCCGTGACTACCGGTTTGTCTGGCAGGACCGGATCTTCACCGTCGGCATCAGTGTCGGTCTCGTGGAGGTCGCCCGGGAGACGGGCAACCTGAAGGATCTCCTGAGCGCGGCCGACTCGGCCTGCTACGTGGCAAAACAACAGGGTCGCGGCCGGGTCCATGTCTACTCGGCGCGCGACGAGGTGTCGGCGCGGCAGCGGGGCGATATTCACTGGCTGCGCCAGTTGCAGGTTGCGCTTCGGGAAAACCGCTTCGAGATCCATGCGCAGCCGATCATTGCGACGGCGGGCCGCGTCACGCGCGGTCCTGCTCTCGAAGTGCTGCTGCGGATGAAGGACGACGACGGCAAGCTGGTGCAGCCTCGCCAGTTCATTCCTGCTGCCGAGCGCTACCAGCTGATGTCCAGTATCGACCGGTGGGTCGTGCAGGCCACGCTATCCGCGATTTCACACGGTGCAATTCGCCTGCCCGACGAGAGGAGTTGCAGTATCAACCTGTCGGCGCAGTCGCTTGCCGAGGATGGGTTCCTCGATTTCGTCGTGGACTGCCTCGATCACAGCCATGTGGCGCCTTACCGGATCTGCTTCGAGGTCAGCGAGTCGGCCGTTATGGAGCGTTTCGACCAGGCGCGGCGCTTCGTGGCCGTATTGCACGGCATGGGCTGCCAGTTTGGTCTCGATGACTTTGGCAGCGGCCTGGGCTCGTTCACGACGCTGCGGGACCTGTCCATCGATTACCTGAAGATCGATGGCAGCTACACCCGCGATTTGCGCCCCGAAACCCTCAACTATCAGGTGGTGAACGCGATTACGGGCGTGTCGCGGATCATCGGTTTCCGCGTGATCGCGGAACAGGTGGAGACCCAGGCAGACTTCGAGACCCTGCGGTCCATCGGTGTGGACTTCATCCAGGGCAACTTCGTCGACCCGCCCCACCGGCTCGGTGAGCCGGGTACGGCGCTCTCGACCGTCTCGTCGTCGTAGGAGCGGCTTCAGCCGCGACTACAAGCACTCCGTAGCCCGCAGCCGGTTGCCGGAAGCTCTACCCGCTCGAGACTCGCGGACTCGATTCTCGCCGGTAGAGCTTCCGGCAACCGGCTGCTGCGAAGGCGTGCGTTCCGCGACCAGCATCCTCTCTACAGCAGCGGCACCAGCAGCAGCGCGACGATGTTGATGATCTTGATCAGCGGGTTGATGGCCGGACCGGCGGTGTCCTTGTAGGGGTCGCCGACGGTATCGCCCGTGACAGCAGCCTTGTGCGTTTCGGAACCCTTGCCGCCGAAGTTGCCTTCCTCGACGTACTTCTTGGCGTTGTCCCAGGCACCGCCGCCGGTGCACATCGAGATGGCGAGGAAGATGCCGGTGACGATCGTGCCGATCAGCAGGCCGCCCAGAGCACGGACGCCGGCGCCGGGGCCCATCAGCAGGTTCATGCCGAAGCCAATCACGATGGGAACCAGAATCGGGAGCAGTGAGGGGACGATCATCTCCTTGATCGCCGCCTTCGTCAGCAGGTCAACGGCCTTGGAGTAGTCGGGCTTGCCCGTGCCCTCCATGATGCCCTTGATCTCCTTGAACTGGCGGCGCACCTCGATGACGACCGAACCCGCAGCGCGGCCCACGGCTTCCATGGCCATGGCGGCGAACAGGTAGGGCACAAGGCCGCCAATGAACAGGCCGATGATCACGGCCGGGTCGGACAGGCTGAAGACCTCCAGCTTGCCAACGGCTTCCAGGTTGTGGGTGTAGTCGGCGAAGAGCACCAGCGCAGCGAGACCGGCGGAGCCGATGGCGTAGCCCTTCGTGACCGCCTTCGTCGTGTTGCCGACCGCGTCGAGTGCGTCGGTGATTTCGCGAACGTTCTTCGGCAGGCCAGACATTTCAGCGATACCGCCGCCGTTGTCCGTGATCGGGCCGTAGGCGTCGAGCGCAACGACCATGCCGGTCATCGACAACATGGAGGTTGCCGCGATGGCGATGCCGTAGAGGCCTTCCAGTTCGTAGGAACCCCAGATGGCGGCGCAGACGGACAGGACGGGCAGGGCGGTTGATTTCATCGAGACGGCCAGGCCGGCGATCACGTTGGTGCCGTGGCCAGTCTGGGACGCGGCGGCGACATAGCGAACCGGAGCGTACTCCGTCGCGGTGTAGTACTCGGTAATCCAGATCAGGGCAGCGGTGAGCGCCAGGCCGATGACGGCGCAGAGGAACAGGTTCAATGCGGCCGCGCCCATCATCATCTGGGTGACCGGGTAGAACGCTGCGAGGGCGAGGATGCCCGAGACCGCGAGCCCACGGTACAGCGCGTTCATGATTTTGCCGCCGTCCCGTACGTTGACGAAGAAAGTGCCCGCGATCGACGCGACAATGGACACGGCGCCCAGCACCAGCGGAAAGAGGATGTAGCTGAGATCGATTCCGCCGTCGGCGCCCTTGAACAGCAGTCCGCCGAGCACCATGGTGGCGACCACGGTTACCGCGTAGGTCTCGAACAGGTCGGCGGCCATACCGGCGCAGTCACCGACATTGTCGCCTACGTTGTCGGCGATAACGGCGGGGTTGCGGGGGTCATCTTCAGGGATGCCTGCTTCAACCTTGCCCACGAGGTCTGCACCCACGTCGGCGCCTTTCGTGAAGATCCCGCCACCCAGTCGCGCAAAGATGGAGATCAGGGAGCCGCCGAAGGCGAGGCCGATCAGGGAGTGAAGCGCGACGTCGTCGGCGACAAACTGCCGAATCACGGCAAAGTAGCCGGCAACGCCCAGCAGGCCAAGGCCAACCACGAGCATCCCGGTGATGGCGCCACCGCGAAAGGCAACCTTCAGAGCGGGATTTAAGCCGATGCTGGCGGCGTGGGCTGTGCGGACGTTGGCCCTCACCGACACGTTCATGCCGATGTAGCCGGCCGCGCCCGACAGGATGGCACCAACCACAAAGCCACCCGCCGTTGCGCCACCGAGCGCCCAGAAGAGCAGCGCCGTGAGCACGATACCGACGACAGTGATGGTGGTGTACTGGCGATTGAGGTACGCCTTCGCGCCCGCCTGGATCGCTGCGGCGATTTCCTGCATGCGCTCGTTGCCGGGCGATTGCGCCATGATCCAGCGGGACATGAGCGCGCCGTAAAGCAGGGCGAGCAATGAGGCGCCAATGGCCAGTGCAATGGCCAGGTCGGTTGACATGGACGGGTCCTCCAGGACTATTCAAGCTTGAAGCCAGGCGTATTTTTGTTGCCGGACTTACTGATGATGTTCCATCGTTCGTGGCGAGCCAGCGAGGATGAAATGCGGGCCAAAAAATGGCGCGCAATCATAGCACCGGGATCCGGAAATGGGGACATGCCGTATTTCTCGGCTGAGAAATGTGGCATGTCCCCGTTTCCTACCGGCGTGGCGGGAGTTTCTTTTTTGCCGGCACGAGCTTGAGGGTGCCGTAGGCGGGCAGACCCTTGCGGTAAGGCGGGTAGGCCTCGCCCTGGATCAGGGGCGCCAGATAGCGGCGGCCCGCCGCCGTAATCCCGAACCCATCCCGGGTTATGTAGCCTCTCGGCATCATCTTTTCCTGGTTGGCGACAGCGGCCAGCGGGGCCTTGCCGACACTCCAGCGATAGGGTTGGTCCGAATGCCTGACGATGGTCGGCATCACGGAGTTCTCGCCCTTCAGGGCCAGTTCCACGGCCGCCTTGCCCACGGCGTACGCCTGGTCCACGTCGACGCGGGAGGCGATGTGCCGCGCCGACCGCTGCAGGTAGTCCGCGATGGCGTAGTGGTATTTGAGTTTGAGGGCGTCCCTGACGATGGACGCAATCACCGTTGCCACGCCCCCGAGTTGCTTGTGGCCGAAGGCATCGACGGTGCCGGCATCGGCCAGGAAGCGCCCGTCGGCGTAGCGTGCACCCTCACTGACGACGATCACGCAGTAGTCGTACTTCCGCACGCACTCGGCGACCCGCGAGAGGAATGCGTCCTGATCGAAGGGGATTTCCGGGAACAGGATGATATGGGGTGCGTCGCCGGCCTTGTTGCCGGCCAGTCCTGCGGCTCCGGCAATCCAGCCTGCGTGGCGACCCATGACTTCGAGAATAAATACCTTGGTCGACGTTCGGGACATCGAGCGCACATCCAGTGCCGCTTCCTGCGTCGACACAGCCACGTATTTGGCGACGGAGCCGAAACCGGGGCAGGTGTCGGTGATGGGGAGGTCATTGTCGACCGTTTTCGGCACGTGGATAGCCACGATCGGGTAGCCGAGAGTGGCGCCCAGTTGTGACA
>CAZPNN010000197.1:0-6399 GCA_964587605.1 uncultured Chromatiaceae bacterium | reverse complement strand
GACACGCCAGGAGACGTGGCGCCAGATTCGGATTCAGGAAGGCCGTAGACAGGAGTTCACGGCGGGCCAATGCGATCAGGCCGGAAGGTCTATCCCGCCGCTGCCTTCTTGGCGCGTGGATTCTTGCTGGCTGCCGCCGGTCTCGGCGTAGACTTTTTACCCGTCTTCTTCGCCTTACCCTCGGCAGGGGCAGCTGCCTCGACGCCGGTGGCAGGCTTGTCGGTCAGCATCACCAGCGCCATCGGCGCTGCATCACCCGCGCGGAATCCCATCTTGAGAATCCGGAGGTAGCCGCCCGGTCGGGCCTTGAACCGGGGCCCGAGGTCGTTGAAGAGCTTGCCCACAGCGGGCCGGTCGCGCAGACGGTCAAAGGCGAGGCGACGGCGGGACACACCATCTTCCTTGGCCAGCGTAATCAGCGGCTCCACGACGCGGCGCAGTTCCTTGGCCTTCGGGACTGTCGTGCGAATCGTCTCTTCACGAATGAGCGACGCCGCCATGTTGCGGTACATGGCAGTCCGGTGGCTGCTCGTTCTGCCGAGTGCTCGGCCGGCTTTTCGGTGCATCATCGCGATTAATTCCGTTTCGAATCGTTCAAGCAGTCTTTATCCGCCGTCAGTGTCAGGCAGCCTTTTCGTCATGCTTGACCAGGTCAGCTGGCGGCCAGTTCTCGATGCGCATACCGAGCGAAAGGCCATGACTTTCAAGGACTTCCTTGATCTCGGTCAGGGACTTCTTGCCCAGGTTCGGCGTACGGAGCAGTTCAACTTCTGTGCGCTGAACCAGGTCACCAATATAGTTGATGTTCTCGGCCTTCAGGCAGTTGGCCGAACGCACCGTCAGTTCAAGTTCGTCAACGGGGCGCAGCAGGATGGGTTCGATCTGGGACTCGGCAGCAGCCGAAGTGGCCTCATCCTGGCCACGCAGTTCGAGGAACACGTCAAGCTGATCCTTGAGGATCGTACCAGCGCGACGGATGGCGTCTTCCGGATCGATCGTGCCATTGGTTTCGACGTCGAGCACCAGCTTGTCGAGGTCGGTGCGCTGTTCGACGCGGGCCGACTCCACAGTGTAGGTCACCTTCCGGACGGGGCTGAAAGACGCGTCGAGTCGCAGCCGGCCAATGCCAGTGGTCTGCTCCTCGGGGTCCTGCTGGGTGACCGCCGCGCGATAACCACGACCGCGCTCGATGGTCAGCATCATCTTCAGCTCGCCATTGCTGGTCAGGTTGGCGATGACATGCTTCGGATTTACCACTTCAACGTCATGATCGGTGACGATGTCGCCGGCCGTTACAGGGCCGGGACCCTTGCGGTGCACGACGAGCTCGACGCGATCACGCGAGTGCATCCGGATCGCAACGCCCTTGAGGTTCAGCAGGATTTCGACGACGTCTTCCTGAACTCCCTCGATGCTGGTGTACTCGTGGAGAACGCCCTCGATCTCAGCCTCAACGATGGCGGCACCGGGCATGCTCGACAGCAACACCCGGCGCAACGCATTGCCCATGGTGTGGCCGAAGCCGCGCTCGAGTGGCTCAATAACAATACGCGCGCGATTGCCGGTTTCCGCCTGGACCCGGACGCTGCGTGGCTTCAGAAATTCACTAGTGGATGGCTGCATGTCTGACAGGCCTCCTTATAAAAATGATTGGACCTGAGAATTACTTGGAATAAAGCTCGACGACGAGGTTTTCGTTTACATCGGGAAGAATGTCATCCCGGGCCGGCAGGTTCTTTAACGTGCCAACCAGAGCCTGATCATCCACCTCGACCCACTCGGGAAAGCCAACCTGGCTAGCCATGGACAATGCATTCTTGATCCGGGGCTGTGCCTTGGCCTTCTCGCTAACCTCGATCTTGTCGCCCGCGGCAACCTGGCAGGACGGAATGTTCACCAGCTTGCCATTGACCTTGATGGCGCAGTGACTGACGAGCTGGCGGGCTTCCGCGCGCGTGGTGGCAAAGCCCATCCGGTAGACGACGTTATCCAGCCGGCCCTCCAGCAGCTTCAGCAGGTTTTCACCCGTTGAACCCTTCATGCGGGCAGCCTTGTGGTAAGCATTACGAAATTGCCGCTCCAGCACGCCATACATGCGACGGAGCTTCTGTTTCTCGCGAAGCTGTATTCCATAGTTGGAAAGGCGACCCTTGCGGGCAGCCTGCTTGGTCCCCGGTGGGGTGTCGAGCTTGCACTTGCTTTCGAGAGGCTTGATGCCGCTCTTCAGAAAAAGGTCAGTACCTTCCCGTCGGGCGAGCTTGCAAGTTGGTCCGCGATATCTGGCCATACTGGATCGTCCTTAAACGCGCCGTTTTTTCGGCGGCCGACACCCGTTGTGGGGAATCGGAGTTATGTCTTCAATGTTGCTGATGCGGAAGCCGACGGAATTCAGCGACCGAACCGCAGACTCACGGCCCGGCCCTGGACCACTGACGAACACTTCCAGTGACTTCATGCCGTACTCAAGAGCAGCCTGACCTGCGCGCTCCGCGGCCACCTGGGCAGCGAACGGCGTGCTCTTGCGCGAACCCTTGAAACCGGAACTTCCGGCGGTCGCCCAGCTCAGCGTGTTGCCCTGTCGGTCGGTGATCGTCACGATCGTGTTGTTGAACGTGGAATGCACATGTGCAATCCCGTCAATCACAAGGCGCCTCGATTTCTTCCTGGCCTTCGCCGCTGCGTCGCCGGACGCTGCGGGTGCGGCCGCGCCTGATGACGCTGCCGGGGTTGCCGGAATTTCCGGAACCACCGGGGCTGCTGGCGCTGCTGGATCCTGTGCCATCTGTACTCTCTCTTACCTGTTACTTCCGGATGGCCCGACGGGGCCCCTTCCGGGTACGTGCATTGGTCCGGGTGCGCTGTCCACGCATCGGCAGGCCCTTCCGGTGCCGGATACCGCGGTAGCAACCAAGGTCCATCAGTCGCTTGATGCTCATGGAGACCTCTCGCCGCAGGTCGCCTTCTACCGGGAAGCGGGCGAGTTCAGCGCGGATACGCTCAACTTCCGGCTCACTCAGATCCTTGACCTTGACGTTCGGCTGAATTTTAGCCGCTTCGCACACGCGCAATGCGCGACTGCGACCCACCCCGAAAATGTGCGTGAGCGCGATGCCGACGTGCTTGTTCGGCGGAATATTGATGCCAGCTATACGTGCCATTCTTAACCCTGCCTCTGCTTGTGCCGGGGGTCAGTACAGATCACCCGAACCACGCGCTTGCGACGAACGATCTTGCAGTTCCTGCAGATCTTCTTGACTGATGCCCTAACCTTCATATCCGACTCCCGTCATCAGCCCCTAGCGAAGCTGACCCGCCCGTCCAATGCCGCCGAAGTTCGCCTTCTTCAGGAGGCTCTCGTATTGATGAGACATCATGTGCGCCTGAAGCTGGGCCATGAAGTCCATGGTCACGACCACGATGATCAGCAGCGACGTGCCACCAAAGTAAAACGGTACGCGCCAATAGAGAATCATGAACTCCGGAAGCAGGCAGACTCCAGTAATGTAAATACCGCCCCAGAATGTCAGTCGGGTGAGCACCTTGTCGATGTACTCAGCGGTCTGCTGGCCAGGGCGTATACCCGGAATAAACGCCCCGCTCTTCTTCAGGTTGTCTGATGTCTCCCGTGAATTAAACACGAGTGCCGTGTAGAAGAAGCAGAAAAAGAAGATGAGGCTCGCGTACAGCAGGATGTAGATCGGCTGCCCGGGTGACAACTGTGCGGCCACATCCTGCAGCCAACCGAAGCCCTCGTTGGTACCGAACCAGCTGGCGATCGTGGCAGGAAACAAAATGATGCTGGACGCAAAGATCGGCGGAATCACGCCCGACATATTGATTTTGAAGGGCAGGTGGCTGGACTGGCCTGCGTAAATACGGCGACCCTGCTGACGACGGGCGTAATTTACCGTGATCCGCCGCTGCCCGCGCTCCATGAACACCACGAAGGCGGTTACGGCCACGATGAGGAGTACGAGGATCAGTGCGACCGCCGGATTGAGCTCACCGGTATTGACCAGCTCCAGAGTCCCGCCGATGGCTGCAGGCAACCCCGAAATGATGCTGGCGAGAATGATCATCGAGATGCCGTTACCGAGGCCGCGCTCAGTGATCTGCTCACCGAGCCACATCAGGAATATGGTGCCGGTAACGAGAGTAATTACTGCGGTAAAGACGAAACTGAAGCCCGGAGCAATCACGAGGCCCTGATTCTGGAGGGCGATAGCGGCGCCCGAGGACTGCACCAGGGCGAGCCCAACGGTGCCGTAGCGGGTGTACTCGGTCATCTTGCGACGCCCGGACTCGCCTTCCTTGCGCAGTTGGCTGAACTGCGGAATCACGACACCCGCCATCTGGATGATGATGGACGCGGAGATGTAGGGCATGACACCCAGCGCAAAGATGCTCAGTCGCTCCATTGCGCCGCCGGAGAACATGTTGAACATCGCAAGGATCGTGCCGGACTGATCCTGGAAAAATTGGGCAAGGGCCTGCGGGTCTATACCCGGAACCGGAATAAAGGTTCCGACCCGGTAGACAATCAGGGCGCCAACCAGGAAGAACAGGCGCTGACGGAGATCAGCGAAGCGTGATGCTTCACCAAGTGCCGCCGCCGTATTTGCCATTCCGCCCTTTGCCACGATGCCAGTACCTGTTCCTTACTCTTCGATGCTGCCGCCGGCCGCTTCGATGGCCTTGCGGGCGCCCGGGGTCACCTTGATTCCCTTGAGTTTCACTGCCGTCTCGATCTTGCCGGACGCGATGACCTTTGCGGTTTCAACATCCTTGCCAACGATCTTCGCCGCCTTAAGGGCGTCGAGGTCGATCACGGCAGCCTTCACCAGCACCAACTCGTGCAATCGAACTTCGGCCGTAGCAGCCAGCAGGTGCGAGACAAAGCCGATCTTGGGCAAGCGCCGTTGAATGGGCATCTGGCCGCCTTCGAAGCCCACCTTGTGATAGCCACCGGCACGTGCCGACTGGCCCTTGTGGCCACGGCCACAGGTCTTGCCCTGACCGGCGGAACTGCCTCGTCCAACACGCTTGCGCGTCTTGCGGGAACCTGGCTTTAGCGAATTCAGTTTCATGTCATCTTCTCAGTAATTCGTAGGCTCGGTAGTTCGTAGGAACTGGCGTCAAGCCTGCTCAACACGCAACATGTAGGCAATGCGGTTGATCATGCCCCGGTTCTCAGGGGTGTCGGCGACTACCACGGTCTGGTGCATCCTGCGCAGTCCGAGGCCGGAAACGCAGGCCTTGTGGTTCGCGAGGCGGCCAAACTTGCTCTTGACCAGCGTGAGTTTTACCTGGCCCTTCGCGGCCCTCGCTTTATTGGCGGTCTTGGACGTTGCCATGGCCTTAGCCCACCAGTTCCGCGAGTGTCTTGCCACGCTTGGCAGCAATGGCGTCCGGCGATCGCATGTCCTGCAAGGCATTCATGGTGGCCCGAACCACGTTGATCGGGTTACGCGAGCCATAGCTCTTGGCCAGCACATTGCGTACGCCAGCGCATTCAAATACAGCGCGCATCGCGGCACCAGCAATGATGCCAGTACCGTCGGACGCGGGCTGCATGTATACCCGCGTAGCGCCATGACTGCCCGACTTTGCGTAATACAGGGTGTCCTTGTGCAGAGCAATTGCCGTCAGGTTCTTGCGGGCTGCCTGCATCGACTTCTGGATGGCGGCCGGAACTTCGCGTGCCTTGCCATAACCAAAGCCGACCTGGCCCTTGCCGTCGCCCACGACGGTGAGCGCCGTAAAACCAAACTGTTTGCCACCTTTGACGACCTTCGCCACGCGATTAACAGAGACGAGCTTCTCAAGATAATCGTCGCCCTCGCCTGAACGAGCCGGAGCATTGCCTTCTTGTCTACGCGCCACTATCAGAACTCCAAGCCGTTCTCGCGAGCTGCCTCGGCCAATGCCTTGACGCGCCCGTGATACTGAAATCCGGACCGGTCAAACGCCACGCGCGTCACACCGGCCGCCTTCGCCTTCTCGGCAATCGCCCGACCCACTACCGCGGCTGCCGCAATGTTGCCGGTACCCTCCAGGGCATCCCGCACTACCTTCTGCAAGGTAGAGGCGGCAGCCACTACGGTGCCGCCATCGGGTCCGATAACCTGAGCGTAAATATGGGATGGGGTACGGTGAACCGTCAGCCGCGCCACTCCCAACTCGCGGATCTTGGCGCGGGCGCGCTTGGCCCGCCGCAGTCTGCTGTCTTTCTTGTTCATAGCGACTCGAAGTCACGACCGCCTGGTATTCAGCACTGGAGCTGAACCCGGCGTAATCGCTTACTTCTTCTTCGCCTCCTTCAGTACTACCTTTTCACCCGCGTACCGTACGCCCTTGCCCTTGTAGGGCTCCGGCGGCCGGTAGCTGCGTATATCCGCG
>CAZPNN010000196.1:0-2772 GCA_964587605.1 uncultured Chromatiaceae bacterium | reverse complement strand
ATCACCGCCCAGGGACTCGGCAACCTGGCGCACTTCATCCCGCTCCCGATTGTCCTTCTGGCTATCGGCGAAGGCCGCCAGCATGGCGATGCTCAGCAATGCCTTCATCTCGGTCGGGTTCATCGATGCGTCTCTCCAGGCAAATTGAAAGGATTAGACTTGCAGGTATAAGGTAACCGGTCAACCAGAAAGTGGCGGGCGAAAGTTCTGCTTCAGTGCGTCGTACTGCAATCGCGTCTCGCTCACTCACAGGGAGTCGGCTATTGTCTTTCTGCTCACCCGCCCGGAGATCAATTCAGTGACAACAGGCACGCCCACCATGTGGGCCTTCTTCATCGCATTCGTGACTGTTGCGTTGCTCGTGGACTTCTATGCGATGAAGACCCAGGGGGCGCATCGGATCAGTATGAAGGAAGCGGGCGTCTGGTCGCTGATCTGGGTGCTGGTTTCGTTCGTGTTCGTCGGCTGGCTATGGTGGTACCTGGGGGGCTCTGCGGGCGAACCGGTGGCGAACCAGAAGGCACTTGAGTTTGTCACGGGCTACCTCGTCGAGAAGGCACTGGCCGTCGACAATATTTTTGTCTTCCTGATGATCTTCACCTACTTTGCCGTCCCTCCCGAGTACCAGAAACGCGTGCTGATGATCGGCATCATGGGGGCAATCGTGCTCCGGGCGATCCTGATCCTGGTCGGCGCGTGGCTACTGACGAAGTTCCACTGGCTGCTCTACATATTCGGTGCCTTCCTCGTGCTGACCGCCATAAAGATGTGGTGGGCGGCCGGCCAGGAGCCGGATCTCAGCAACAATCCGGCACTGAAGTGGATCAACCGGCAGATGAATATCGCCAGCCGCTACGACGGGGAGAAGTTCTTCACGGTCGAGAACGGCGCGAGGGTCGCAACGCCGCTGTTCGTCGTGATCCTGATGATTGGCATTGTCGACGTCATCTTCGCCGTCGACTCCATTCCGGCGATCTTCGCGATCACGACTGATCCGTTTATCGTCCTGACCTCAAATGTGTTCGCCATTCTCGGCCTGCGCGCCATGTACTTCCTGCTGGCCGGCATGCACGAGAAGTTCCACCTTCTGTCCTACGGGCTCGCGCTGGTCCTCGCCTTCATCGGCACGAAAATGCTGCTGATAGACGTCTACAAGATTCCAGTCGTCTGGTCGCTCGGCACCACGGTGACCATCCTCGTGCTGACGATGGTGTTGTCGCTATACATACCACCGTCGGACAAGCCGGCCCGGCCGGGCAAGAGCAGCCTTGCCGGCGCGCCGTCGGCGCGGCTGCGGTCAGCGAAGCAGGCGGCTGCGGAGCGCAACCAGGACTGATCCGGCGGGTCCGTTGCGGCAATCCCCTACCTCGTCGCACCAGTACTCCGATCTACAGTGCCAAGATCCCCCATTGATCAGGAGAACCCCATGGGTCGCTTTACAGGCAAGGTGGTGCTGGTCACCGGCGCCCTTGGTGGCATCGGCTCGGCCACGGCCCGGCGCTTCGCTGCCGACGGGGCGCACCTAGCGCTCACGGACCTGCAGAAGACGACGGCCGACGTGCCTGCCGACCTGGTGGCGGGGGCTGCCGAGTGGGCATTCTGGCCGGCTATGACCACGACAATGGCGTGCCCCTCGACAAACTCACCCTGGAGCGCCTGCACAAGAACCTGGACACGAACCTGGCGAGCTGCCTGCTGTGCTGCCAGGCCGCTGCAAGACTCATGCAACCCCGCAAATCCGGCGTTATCGTCAACATGAGTTCACTCACGTGGCGGGGCAGCCCCATGCAGTTCACCTACTCCGCCTCAAAGGGCGGGGTCTATGCGCTAACCCGCTCATTGGCCACGGCGCTCGGTCCCGACGGTATCCGCGTAAATGCCGTGGCACCGGCACTGATCGAGGTAGAGAACATGATCAAGCAGCTGCCACCAGCAGTCTGGCAGCAGATCAGGACGGGCATCGGGGGCAGCTACCCCCTGCGCCGGCTCGGGCGGCCCGATGAAGTGGCCGCGGCGATGGCCTTTCTCGCCTCCGACGATGCGTCCTTCATCACGGGCCAGATCCTGGAAGTCTCGGGCGGAGCGCGACTGTAGGGGTGCCGACCTTGCCCCGCATCGTCATCGATACCAACGTGCTGCTTGGTCTCTGGATCTTCAGTGAACCCTCACTCTCCGCGCTGCGCGCCGCACTCGATGCTGGCACGGTGACAGCGGTGCGATGCGCGGAAACGGACGCGGAGTTTGCGGAAGTGCTGGCCAGGCCGGATCTGCTCGACGTGGACCCGGCCCGGCAGCAGTTGGTCCTCGAATCCTGGCGGGTCCGCGCGTTGCTGACCGAGTTGACCGCGCGTGCGCCCTGGACCTGCCGTGACCCGCTCGATCAGAAGTTTCTGGACCTTTCGGTCAGCGCCGGCGCGGGCGCACTGCTGACGCGGGACCGGGATCTGCTGAAGCTGGCAAAGAAGGCGCGACGGTCGGGGCTGCAGATTATTGCCCCGGAGCGCTGGGGCATCGACCCCGGCTCCTGGTAGCCCAACGCCCGGCGGCGGGCGTCGCGGCGCCTTGAACGTCCTATCCTCAGACTCTGTGTGTTGACAAATGCTATACACCACCATAAGATTTGTATATCTGTTATGTATACGACTTAGGGGGAAATTCATGCGTGACGCCGCCATCAACCTGCGGGCACATCCTGAGCAGCGGGAACTGATCGACCAAGCCGCGCAGTTGCTCGGCAAGAACCGCTCCGACTTAATGCTCGAGGCCGCCTGC
>CAZPNN010000195.1:0-5750 GCA_964587605.1 uncultured Chromatiaceae bacterium | reverse complement strand
GGAAACCCGCTTCTTCGGCCTGAAGCGCGAGTGCGGCCTGCACGCTATCGACTTGTCCGGGTTGTAAGAGCGCCCTTTACGCTGCCTCGGCTTCTTCGCAGCCGGAAAGCACCGGCAACGTTTCCTCGTCGAACAGGGCGTCCACCTCAGCCTGGGTCGACAACTGCGCGGCCTTGCGGGTCAGGTATGGCGTGAGGTGCGGAGCCAGCAACGCAATGAAATCCACCATATAGCGGCGCAATACCGAATCCCTGCGGAACCCGAGCCAGGTGGTCACGCGGGGAAAGAGCGTCGGCGCCGACAGCGCAGTCAGGTCCTTCTGATCCTGGCATTCGTAGGCCATGGGCGCGACGATGCCTACGCCCATGCCCATCCGGACGTAGGTCTTGATGATGTCGGCATCGCGCGCCGTAAACACCACGTTGGGTTCCAGGCCGTGCTCCGCGAACGCCTTCTTGAGCGAGGACTCGCCGGTCGTGCCGAACACATAGGTCACGAGCGGGTAAGTCGCGAGCAGGGGCAGCGTCAGTTCCTTCACGTTGGTCAGCGGGTGGTGGTTGGGCACCAGGATCACCCGGTCCCAGCGGAAGCAGGGCAACAACACGAGGCCGGGAAACAGCTGGCGGGAACCCGTCGCGATCGCGAAATCGACGCGGTTGGCAGCGACCAGTTCCGCAATCTGCTCGGACGTGCCCTGATGCAGTTCGAGGTTGATCTTCGGGTAGCGCTCCCGAAACTCCTTGATGATCTCGGGCAACACGTGGCGCGCCTGGGTGTGGGTCGTCGCGATCGACAGCGTGCCCTCCTGCTCCCCTGACAGGTCGCTGGCAAGATTCCGGATGTTTTCCACCTCGCGCATGATCCGCCGGGCCCGGGCAATGACGTCCCGACCGGCCGACGTGACGGCGGACAGGCTCTTGCCCTTGCGCGTGAACAACTGCACACCCAGCTCCTGCTCCAGCAACTTCAGCTGCTTGCTGATCCCGGGCTGGCTCGTGTACAGGCGCTCGGCCGCGGCCGTAATGTTCAGGCCGCTGTCGGCGATTGCCACCAGGTACTTCAGTTGCTGCAGGGTCATGACGTCAGCATATAGCCACTGGTTACAAGACCCTGTCAATCTTCTATTTTTCCAATAGCCGCCAGGGGGCTATCGTGGCGGCCTCCCGAGGGTTCCCCGGACCATGCAGTACCTGCCGATCTTTGCCGCCGTCGAAGGCCAGCCCTGCCTCGTGGTGGGCGGCGGCAGCGTGGCGGAACGCAAGGTGGCCCAGCTGCTGGCTGCCGGCGCCCGGGTCACCGTCAACGCGCCCCGGCTGTCGCCGGGTCTCAAGGCCGACGCCGACGCTGGCCGGATTGTGGTCGCGCTACGGCCGTTCGATCCCTCGCTCGTGGCCGCGCAACTGCTGGTGATCGCGGCCACCGATGACCGGACCGTGAATCACGCCGTCGCCGACTCGGCGCGCGCCGCCCTGCGCTTCTGCAACGTGGTCGACGATCCGGCGGTGTCGACCTATATCAGTCCCTCCATCGTGGACCGGTCGCCGTTGCTGGTGGCGGTATCGACCGGCGGACAGGCCCCGGTGCTGGCCCGACTCGTACGCCAGCAACTCGAGCGCTGGCTGCCGGTGCGGCTCGGCGACCTGGCGGAATGGGCTGGCAGCTGGCGGGAGCGCGTCAAGGCACGACTGCCCGATGTGGCCTTGCGACGCAGGCTCTGGGAAAACGTTTTTTTTGGTTCACTCGAGGCCAGGCCCGGCATGGCGACAGACCTGATGGCCGGTCGCCGGAGTTCGGCGAATGCCCGCCTGGCGACAGTTCTGGAGTCCGCCGGCAACTCTGCAGCAGCGGCAGACCAGGTGCCTGACCAGATGATTGGCGAAGCCTGGCTGGTCGGCGCCGGTCCCGGTGATCCGGAGCTGCTCACGGTACGCGGCCTGCACCTTCTGCAGCACGCCGACGTGGTGCTCTACGATCGCCTGGTTGCTCCCGCCCTGCTCGCCTACGCGCGCCGGGATGCGGAACTGATCAACGTGGGCAAGACGGGCGGTAGTGCTTCAACCTCCCAGTCTGCAATCAATACGCTGCTGGTCGAGCACGTACGCCGTGGGCAGCGCGTGTGCCGGCTCAAGGGTGGCGACCCGTACGTGTTCGGGCGCGGCAGCGAGGAAGCCCTGGCACTGGCCGAGACCGGGCTGCCCTTCCAGGTGGTTCCGGGCATCACGGCAGCCAGCGGCTGCGGCGCCTATGCCGGCATCCCGCTCACCCACCGGGACCTGGCGAGTGCTGTCACCTTTGTTTCGGCTCACTCGTCGGCTGGCGGAAAGCCCGATCAGGAACCCGACTGGCAAAGTCTTGCGACGCTTGGCCAGACACTCGTGGTCTATATGAGTGGCCGCCGGCTGGCTGCGGTCAGCGATGCTCTGTTGCGCCACGGCCGGCCCGCGACGACGCCAGCCGCCGTCGTCATGTCCGGCACCACTGACGCGCAACGCTGCGTGACGGGCACGCTGGACAACATTGCTGCCCGCGCACAGGCCGAAGGTATAACCTCACCCTCGATTCTGTACGTCGGTGATGTCGTCGCCCTGCAGTCCCGGCTCCACTGGTACCGACCCACCGAACCGGAACCGGCCTGCAACGAGCAAATGTCAGGAGTAATCGATGATCTATAACAACATCCTCGAAACGATCGGCCGCACACCCGTCGTGCGCCTGAATCGCATCGCCCCGAAGCACGTCGAGATGTACGTGAAGGTCGAAGCCTTCAACCCCGGCGGTTCGGTCAAGGATCGTCTGGCTTTCGCAATCATCGCGGATGCCGAACGCCGCGGCACCCTCAAGCCGGGCCAGACCGTGATTGAAGCCACCTCGGGCAACACCGGCATTGCGCTGGCGATGGTCTGCGCTACCCGAGGCTATCCCTTTGTTGCCACGATGGTCGAGACCTTCTCGATTGAACGACGCAAGATCATGCGTGCCTTCGGCGCAAAGGTGCTCCTGACGCCAGCCGCGGAGCGCGGCACCGGCATGGTGCGCCGCGCAGAAGAACTGGCGAAGAAACATGGCTGGTTCCTGGCGCGGCAGTTCGAGAACCCCGCCAACCCGGCTTATCACCGCCAGACCACGGGCCCCGAAATCCTCCAGGACTTCGCCGGCCGCCGGCTCGATTTCTGGGTCACGGGCTGGGGCACCGGTGGCACGCTGACCGGCGCCGGCGAAGTCATCAAGGCCGCACGCCCGGAAGTCCGCATCGTCGCCACGGAACCCGCGGGAGCCTCACTGCTCGGCGGAAAGGAATGGAAGCCCCACAAGATCCAGGGCTGGACGCCGGACTTCATGCCAGCCGTTCTCAACCGGGAGGTCTATGACGAACTCGTGACCGTCAGCGACGACGAGGGCAAGGACATCGCGCTGCGCCTCGCCCGAGAGGAAGGAATTTTTGTCGGCCTGTCCGCCGGGGCCACGCTGGCCGCCGGCCTGAAGGTCGCTGAACAGGCTGAAGCGGGTTCTTCGCTCCTGGTCATGTTGCCGGACACGGGCGAGCGGTACTTGTCGACGTTCCTTTTCCAGGAAGTGGCGGAGGGCTCGGACGACGAGTGGCTGGCCAGCATCGAGGGTGGCGGCAAGCCGGCCTGATTCGCGATGTCCGCCAGCATCAACCCGCTCGTTTCCCGTTTGTGGTGCCTGCACTGGCCGCACGCACGACTGCCGGCGACCGATGTCCGGCAACTCCAGGCATCTGCTGTTTTTATGGACACCTGCCTGCGGCAGCTGGCATTCGGTCTGGCGCCGCGACCGCAACTCGCGACCGCTCCCGACGGGGAGCTGTACGCCGCTGCTGACGCCTACCGTCTGTTGCTGGAAGTTGCCAGCGGCCTGCGCAGCGCAGTGCCCGGCGAAACGAATGTGTTCGGTCAGTTCAGGCGCGCATGGGAACAGGCAGGCACTGCGCTCACGCCACACGACTGGCAGGCATTGCGCCCCGTCGGTCAGGCCTTGCTGGAAGACACTCGCGCATTGCGAGCCGGACATCTGCAGGGTCTCGCGGGCGGCTCCTACGGCAGCCTGGTGCGCGCGCTGCTGGCACCCCGGAAGGACGCACGCGTGCTGTTCATCGGCACCGGCGAACTTGCCCGCTCGATCATTCCCCTGTTCAGCGCCGTGAGTGTCGGTGTGTGGAACCACAGGCCCGGAGCACCACTGACCGGAATCTGCCGGTGGTTCACGCCAGTGGAGGCCGACGAAGCGGCGGCCTGGGCGACGGACATTGTGCTCACGACGCCGCGCGACCCGGCACACGACGCTGCATGGCAAGTACGGCTCGGTCGCCAGCACCCGAGACGAATCGTCCATCTGGGTCAACGACGCGGTGCCGCCATCGACTGGCCAACGGCCACCGCCAGCTTCGCCCTGGACGACGTTTTCGATCTCGCGAGCACCCGCGATCAGCACCGCAGCCGACAACTGGCCGTGGCCGCCCGCGTCTGTGACAAT
Source organism: uncultured Chromatiaceae bacterium (assembly GCA_964587605.1). GTDB lineage: Bacteria > Pseudomonadota > Gammaproteobacteria > Steroidobacterales > SHZI01. Next base: position 1,256 of record CAZPNN010000195.1, on the reverse strand, counting down.
CTCGTCGCTGCCCGCCTCGCCAGCCCGCGCCCGCCGGCTGTCGCGGCCAGCCTGGCTCTGGCCCGCGCCTGAGTGCACTGCCATGACAGCCCTTCCCCCTAGATCGTGATGCGGCGGCTCAGGCTCGGCACGCGCGGGTCACTGCTGGCGCTGGCGCAGAGCCGGCTCGTGGCAGGGGCGCTGATCCACCGGCATCCGGAACTTGATGTCGAACTCGTCCCGGTCAGCACGCCGGGCGACCGCAACCTGGCCACGCCGTTGCAGGATGTCAGCGATCCCGACTTTTTCTCCAAAGACCTCGACGACGCCCTGCTCGCCGGCACCGTCGATTTCTGCGTGCACTCCCTGAAGGACCTGCCGGCCGACCGGCCCGCCGGCATCGCACGCGCGGCACTGCCTGTCAGGGAAAATCCGCGCGACGTGATCGTCTGGCGCGCCGATGTCACAGACCGTCTCGCGGCTGGCGAAACGCTGCGCATCGGCTCGTGCTCAGTCCGGCGCCACCGCAATGTCAGCGACTTCCTGAAATTCGCGCTGCCGGCCACCGGCCAGCCGCCAGTGCTGGAATTCCTGCCCTTGCGCGGCCCGGTGGACGCGCGCCTCACGCCACTGCACCTGCCACGCGCCGCGGCGGGCGCGCTCGATGGCGTCGTCCTGGCACTCGCCGGACTCTCGCGGCTCTGGAACGATCCGGCCGGCCACGCCGTGCTTGAGCCACTGCTGAAACACGTGCGCTGGATGGTGCTGCCGCTCGCAGGGTGCCCGGCAGCGGCGGGCCAGGGCGCGCTGGCGATCGAGTGTCGCGCGACAGACCTCGCCACCCTGAACCTCCTCCACGAACTTGACGATCCTGACACCGCGGAGCTGGTCCGGATGGAACAGGTGGCCCTGCGCAGTTCCGCCGCAGCAGACCAGCACGCCCTGGGTGCGACGGCAATCCGGCACGCTACGCTCGGGCCGTTGTGCTACGTGCGCGGCTCACTCACGACGGGTATCGTCGAGCGGCTCGACTGGCGCCGACCGCCGCCACCCGGGAGCGCCGCAGCCTTCGACGGCATTGCCTGGCAACGAAGCTGCACCCGGCGTGCCGCAGGGCCGCTGCCACCCGTGGGCCAGCCCGGAACCCGTCCCGCCGTGTTCGTCGCCTACTGGCACGCGCTCGAACACTACGCAGTCCCGGTCGACGCCCGCGTGTGGGTCAGTGGCGTCGAGAGCTGGCGCCGACTCGCCGCCCGCGGCCTGTGGGTCGAAGGGTG
>CAZPNN010000194.1:0-6532 GCA_964587605.1 uncultured Chromatiaceae bacterium | reverse complement strand
CCGGAAACAGTTCCCGCGGAATCTGCAGTTCCAGATTCTGCAAACCGAAGCACGGCAGGAACGGAAATGCTGCCGGAATCAGTCGCGGCCGCGCGACGAGCCGTGGTGGAGGCTGTTCGCGAGCCGATCCGCGACCTTAGCCTCGAGCCCGTGGCGCCGGTCGAGACCGCGCCGACCCGCGTGGCCGGTGGCGACTGGATCGTGCAGCTCGGCAGCTTCTCGCAGCGCGCCAACGCCGATCGGTTGGCCGCAGATCTGAAGCGCAAGGGTTTCAGCGTGTCCGTGCAGAGCGGGGGCGGAACCAGTGGCGCACTCTTTCGCGTACGGGCCGGGCCAGTGGCTGACCGGCCGGCTGCCGAGACCCTGGCCACGCGGCTTTCGGCAGCGGGCTTCAAGGGTGGTCGTGTTGGCCGACAGTAGGCGGCACGGTGCCGTCGCGCGATCCGTGGTTGCGGCTTTGCCGTGAGCACCTTCGACTACCTCTTGTTAGCCATGCTGCTGGCCTCTGCGCTGGTCGGAATTCTGCGCGGGCTGATACGTGAAGCGATGTCACTCGCGATCTGGGTGATAGCGCTCTGGAGTGCCGCCCGCTTCGATGCCCAGGTGGCCCATTTGTTCAGCAACACGATCCGTGACCCGCTCTGGCAGTTGTGGGCCGCACGCCTTGTCCTGTTTGTCGGCGTGCTGTTCGCGGGAAGCGTACTGGCCTGGATCGTGAGCTATTTTGTACGGCGCAGCGTCATTACCGGCACGGACCGGACGCTAGGCATGTTGTTTGGTCTGGCCCGGGGCGTCGTGCTGGCGGGTATTCTGGTCCTTGCGCTCGAACTCGGCGGGTTCGCCGCAGAGCCTTGGTGGCGGGAGTCCAAGCTGATACCGTATGCGGTCGCCGTGGCAGCCGAGCTGCGCGACGTGGCGCAATTGCAGTTGCAGTTGGCTGAACAACAGGGAGTCCGACTCTAACGTGTGTGGCATCGTTGGTATCGTCGGCCATCGGCCTGTCAAGCAGGCGATCTACGACGCGCTGTCGGTCTTGCAGCATCGCGGGCAGGACGCCGCGGGGATCATGACCGACTCGAATGGCACGTTGTGCACGCGGAAAAAGAACGGTCTGGTCAGCGACGTCTTCCAGCAGCGTCACATGGACGAACTGCGGGGCAATGTTGGTATTGGCCACTGTCGTTATCCAACGGCGGGTACGCTCAATTCCTCCGAGGCACAGCCCTTCTACGTCAATTCACCGTATGGCATTGGGCTGGCGCATAACGGCAATCTCACCAATTCGGATGAACTGAAGGCCTTGCTGGTCCAGCACGACCGCCGGCACCTGAACACCGGGTCGGATACGGAGGCGCTGTTGAACGTGTTTGCCCACGAACTTCAGCAGCAGGATAACGAGCGACTCATGCCCGAGGCTATCTTTGCCGCCGTGGCCGCTGTGCACCGGCGGTGCCGCGGCGGTTACGCCGTTGTCGCGCTCGTTATCGGCTACGGCATCGTCGCATTCCGGGATCCACACGGCATTCGTCCCCTGTGCATGGGCAGACGGGAGACAGCCGACGGGGTCGAGCACATGGTGGCGTCCGAAAGCGTTGCCATGGATGTACTCGATTTCGAAGTGGTGCGCGACATCCTGCCCGGAGAGGCCGTGATCATCGAAACCGACGGAACGCTGCACAGTCACCAGTGCGAGGCGCGGCGCGGCTACACCCCGTGTATTTTCGAGTACGTTTACTTCGCCCGGCCCGATTCCATCATTGACCGCATTTCCGTGTACAAGTCCCGATTGCGCATGGGCGAGCGACTCGCCGACAAGCTCCTTCGGGAACGTCCTGATCACGATATCGATGTGGTCATTCCGATTCCAGATTCCAGTCGTACAAGTGCCCTGGAGGTTGCGCATCGGCTCGGCGTGAAGTACCGGGAGGGGTTCATAAAGAACCGCTATATCGGTCGAACGTTCATCATGCCGGGTCAGGATCAGCGCCGGCAGTCGGTGCGACGCAAGCTCAATGCCATAGACCTCGAGTTTCGCGACAAGAACGTGCTGCTCGTGGATGACTCGATAGTCCGCGGGACGACGTCGAAACAGATCATTGAGATGGCACGGGAGGCGGGTGCACGCCGCGTGTACTTTGCGTCGGCATCTCCGCCAGTTCGCTACCCTAACGTCTACGGCATCGACATGCCGGCTGCGAGCGAACTCGTTGCCCATGCGCGTACAGAGTCAGAGGTTCAGAAGTTGATTGGAGCCGACTGGCTCATCTATCAGGATCTTGATGATCTGATCCGCGCGGTGCGTTACGACAACGGGGACATCACAAACTTCGACACCTCGTGCTTCTCAGGTGAATACGTTACCGGCGACGTCAGTCCAGAGTACCTCGCCCGACTCGAGCAGCAACGGTCTGACCGGGCCAAGAGCGAGCAGAAGGGCAAAGGTAGACGACGAAGTGGCCCCATTGAGTTTCACGACCCGGAAGGTGACGACGTCACGCCATTGACCTCGGGTTCCCGTTTGCGCGCGGGTTAGCGCTCCTGCTCAAGGTTCTCATCATTGATGACCACGCCGACTACCGTCGGCTGCTTTCGCATCACATTGCCGTTCGCTGGCCCGAGGCGGTAATCCGGGAGTACGACCCCCAACTGTCGGGACGCCTGCCCGAGGCATTTTCCGGCGCCGGGAATGATGTGGTCCTGCTGGGCCATCCCTGCGGCCGGGGCGATGTGCTCGACTGGGTCCGGCAATTCCGCGCGTTGCCGCGCTTTCCGCCTATCGTCGTCATTGGTAGTGGCGACGAGCGGCAGATTGTGGCCGCCTTGAAGGCGGGAGCAGATGAGTACGTGGGCAAGCCGGGCTTGAGTCACGCACGGCTGGCTCTGGCAATCGAGGAAGCGATCAAGGTGCCGTCACGCGGCGCACTGAACGGCGGCGGAATGGCTGCCCTCGTAGCGGCAGGCGGCGGTGAGCCGATCCCCCGCAACTACGAGATCGTTCGCAAGCTGGCGCGTGGGGAAATTGCCACGGTGTATCTGGCGCGTCAGCGCAATACAGACCGTCAGCTGGTCCTGAAAGTCCTGCATCAGGTTGCCGACTCGGCTAGCGGCAAAATACTCGATCGTTTCCTGCGCGAATATGAACTTATTGCACGCATCGACCACCCGAATGTGGTGCGGATCCATGACTTCGGAGTGGCGGACGACCACGCTTACATCGCGATGGAGTATTGCGGTGGTGGCAGCCTGAAAAGGCGCATTAACGCCGGGATAGACCCCTATGAGGCCTATCGCCTGATGAGGGATATTGCTGGCGCGCTGGGCGTGCTCCACGCGGCCGACATCCTGCACCGTGATCTCAAGCCGACCAATGTGCTGTTTCGAGATGATGGCTCGCTGGTCCTGATCGATTTCGGGCTGGCAAAGCAGGTGGCCCTGGAGGCAGAGGTGACTGGTGCGGGCGCCATCTTCGGTACACCGTATTACATGAGTCCGGAGCAGGGGCATGGCGAGCCGGTCGACCTGCGTGGCGACATCTACAGCCTGGGTGTGATCTTTTTCGAAATGCTGACCGGGTCAAAACTCTATGACGGTGACACCGCCATGGCCGTAATCATCAAGCACCGGCAGGCGCCATTGCCCCAGCTGCCGACATCCCTCCGGGAGTTTCAGCCGCTGATTCAGCGGCTGCTCGCCAAGCAGCCGTCAGGGCGTTTCCAGTCCGTGGAGGAATTGCTGGCCTGGAAACCGATGCCCTGACCTGGGCGATAGACCCCGTAATGCGCTTGCGGGGTGTTCAGGAGAAAGCGAGTGTGCGTAATTCCGGGCCGGTTGAGGTCCAGTGGAGCACGCTGCCCTGGTCGTACCAGGCCCCGAGCACAATGCGGCGCGCCGGCTGCCCGTCGAGATCCAGGGTATGGATTGCCGGGCGATGGGTGTGACCGTGAATCATCAGGTGCAGCCCGTGCCGGCGGAGGGCGTCGGCCACTGCCACCGGGTTCACGTCCATGATGGCGGCAGGTTTTCCCGCGTTGGCGCGCATGCTCCGGCGGTGGGCATAGGTGGCGATGCCGGATCGAAGCGGGATGGGCAGGGCGAGGTAAAGTGACTGCACCGTCGGACTGCGCACGAGACGGCGGTACCGCTGATAGGCACGGTCATCCGTGCAGAGCGTGTCGCCGTGCATCAGCAGGATCCGTTGGTTATTGATCTCGATCAGCGCCTCATCGTCGAGCAGAGTCGTTCCGGTTGCACTGGCGAACCGCGGTCCAACAAGGAAATCGCGGTTCCCTCTGAGGAAAAAGTGCCGGTAGCCGGCCGCCGTGTAGCGTCCCAGCGCGCGAATGACTTCCTGCTCATGGACGTCGGCGGCATCGTCCCCCGACCAGGCCTCGAAGAGATCGCCGAGAATATAGAGTGCGCTGGCGTCGCGGGCCGGGCCCGCCAGGAAGCGCAGGAAGCAGTCAGTGGCAGCGGGCCGGGAAACGTCGAGGTGCAGATCCGAGACAAAAAGGGTCGTCATCTGGCAACTGGGGTTTTCAGCACGGTGACCTTGCGGATCACCACGTCCTCGATCGGCACGTCCTGCATGCCACCTTTGATGCCGGTCACCTGGTGCCCGATCTTGTCGACGATTTCGAGGCCCTGGATCACCTCACCGAACACGGCGTAACCCCAGCGCGTTGGCTTGGGGTCGAGCGCCAGATTGTCGGCGAGGTTGATGTAGAACTGCGCATCGGCCGAGTGCGGGTCGCCAGTGCGGGCCATGGCAACAGAGCCGCGCCGGTTGGTCAGGCCATTGCCGGCCTCATTGGCGATCGCCGGGCGGGTGGGCTTAAGCGTCATGTCTGCTTTGTACCCGCCACCCTGGATGACGAAGCCGTTCACGACCCGGTGAAAGATCGTTCCGTCGTAGAAGCCGTCGCGGACATACGTGAGAAAGTTTGCGACCGAGATCGGTGCGCGATCGGCATCCAGCTGGAGGATGAAGTCGCCGCCTGAGGTTTCCACTTTGACCTGCGTGAGTTCCGCGCCGTGGGCCGCGGTTATCACGTTCAGGGCCACGAGGGTGAGTAACGACAACAGTTTTCTTGGGCAAGACATGGCTCAATTCCACTCCTTAAGAGGATCAGTACAATTAGCTGGTCGGCGAAAGCTCCCGCGCCTGAAGCAGAGCCGTCCCCGAAATGGCGGCCGTCAGCGTATTTTCCAGCAGCATGGCAATGGTCATGGGGCCTACGCCACCGGGTACCGGTGTGATCCAGCCAGCCCGCTTCCGCGCATCGTCAAAGGCGACATCGCCGGCAAGCTTGCCACTGGGCAGGCGGCTGATGCCGATGTCGAGCACGACGGCGCCCGGTTTGATCCAGGCGCCCGGTATCAGTCCCGCCTTGCCAACGGCTACCGCCAGTATGTCGGCTTCGGCCACATGGTGGGCAAGATCCCGCGTAAACCGGTGGCAGACGGTGATCGTGGCCCCCGCAAGCAGCAATTCCAGCGCCAGTGGCCGACCGACGTGGTTGGATGCCCCGACGACCACGGCGTGCTGGCCCTGCACGGGTACCCCGATATGGCGGAGTAGTGTCATCACGCCGTAGGGCGTTGCGGGACGAAGGACGGGAATGCGCTGGCAGAGGCGTCCCACCGTGTAGGGGTGGAAACCGTCGACGTCCTTGACCGGCGCGATGCGCTCGATCACTGCGATTTCACTGATATGGGCGGGGAGCGGCAACTGCACCAGCACGCCATCGATGTCGGGGTCGGCATTCAGCTGATCGATGAGGGCCAGGAGGTGGCTCTCGTCCGTAGCCACTGGCAGATCGTAGTCGCGAGACATGATGCCGACGTCATTACAGGCCTTGCGCTTGTTCCGCACGTAGATTCTTGAGGCCGGATCATCCCCGACGAGGACAACGGCCAGGCCGGGCGGACGGTGCCCCTTCTGGCGGCGGTCGGCAATCCGCTGGCGCAGCGCATTCTGCATTTCGGTGGCAATGGCTTTGCCGTCAATCAGGCGGGCGGTCATGGCGGCCGACACCTTAGCACGGGGGGCCAAATTGACGCTGTCCTCTATCGTCCCTATCATCGCGGCGCCCGATGGATCACCCGTCTTGCCCGGCAGATCGCTCTAATGACGGCGCCGGGACCAGTCGGGGCATGGCGCAGTCTGGTAGCGCATCTGCTTTGGGAGCAGAGGGTCGGCGGTTCGAATCCGTCTGCCCCGACCACCCGGTCTCTCGGAAGCGGAGCGCCTGTAGCTCAACCGGACAGAGCACCGGCCTTCTAAGCCGGGGGCTGCAGGTTCGAGTCCTGCCAGGCGCGCCATAACGAGAACGCTAAATGGTGGGCGTAGCTCAGTTGGTAGAGCACCGGATTGTGATTCCGGTGGTCGTGGGTTCGAGCCCCATCGTCCACCCCAACTTTCAGAAGGCGCGGTTCTGGCCGGGACAAGGCCAGCCGCGATGAGGCAGACGGGTCGTTAGCTCAATTGGTAGAGCAGTGGACTCTTAATCCATTGGTTGTAGGTTCAAGTCCT
>CAZPNN010000193.1:0-6981 GCA_964587605.1 uncultured Chromatiaceae bacterium | reverse complement strand
ACGGGCAGCCCGGTGGCGCGGATGTCGGTCTCCGCCGCCAGTCTCGTCGCACCGAAGCCCTGCAGGGCCAGTCGGCCCGAAAGATCGATCAGCCCCGCCTCGGCCCGGAGGCGAGTCGGCCCGAACGCAGCGGCGGACGGCGCCGCAGACGCCGACAGCTTCGGACCCAGAGCCAGGTAATTGGCCGCCAGCGCCACCTCGCTTACGCCGTCGGCGGCGCGCAGGTTCGGCGCCTGCAAGGCGAGCCGGTTGCGAAGGGTCAGTTGGGTGTCCGTCGCAAACAGGATCTCGTCGTCGGCCTGAAGCGTGAGACTGTCGAAGCCGCCAGCGGCGAGTTGGCCGGCATCGAATTCGGCAACGCCGTTCTCCCCGGTGCCGGTCGGCGCGTCGGTCACCCGGATTTGCCGGGGCCCCGTCGGGAAGCCCGGCAGCAATTCGGCGCCAACGTTGAAACCCCGGAGGCGACTGACGCCGAGAGCGAGGCGCCCGCCCTCCGCGTTCGGCGCCCCGCCGGCACCGCGCAGGGTGCTGTCGAGACTCAGGCCTTCAGGGGCGAGCAGATCGATGGTGCCGCCCCGGCTGGCCACGAGGGTCCGCTGGTTCACGGTCGCGCCGGCAACCGTGTCACCGGTCGGCAGGTCAAGCTCCGTGGCGGCGCCCGACACATCCAGTTCGGAACCGGCCGCCAGCTCCACGCGGCCTCGTCGGGCAGAGAGCGTGATCGCGCCACCGTCCAGCACGCGGCCCGTTAGGAAGCCCTGGTCGTTCGGCGTCAGGATGGCGGTACCCCGGGCGTCAAGTCGGCCGCTGCTGCCGACAAAGATGCCCACGTTCGGGTCGAAGCCCTGCTCGATCGTTCCCGGCGGATTGCCGAGACTCGCCACGATCTGGCCACCGGGTGCGATGACGGCACCGTCCAGGCGGATGCGACTCGACGCGGAAAACTCCACCCGGCCCGTTGGCTCCACGCGAACCGTGCTGCCGGCCGCCAGCAGCAGGTCGCCAGCAGTGGCCGACGTCACCTGATTGTGCGGCGTCACCGCAAACGCCACGCTGGCCGCGGGCCGCACATCGGCAGTCGGCAGGAACACGGTGGAGAACTGCCGCAGGTCGGTGCCACTCGCCGCCAACCGGAAGCCCGGATTGAGTGACAGCAGGGAGACGCGGGGTTCGACGACAGCGCCTGCGGCCACGGTGAGCGGCTCGACCGCCTCGCTGGCGGGGTCCGCCGACCGGCCACCGGAGGCCACGAGGCGGAAAGTGGTGAAACCGCCGTCCTGGAACAGTCCGGTGGCGACCAGGAAGGGGCTATCACTCGCGGTCGGGTCGGCGCGCTGGGGCGTGACGAACGCAGAACCGCTGCCGTCAACGAGCAGGCGATTGGCGCCGAGCGTCAGCGTGCCGCCCTTGCCGAGGGCGAAGGCCGACAGTTGCAGGTCGCTGCCCGTCGCAAGGGCCGTCTGCGGACCGAGCGCCAGGATGCCGATGCTGCCGCCGTGACCAGCCGTCAGGCTGCCGTCGGCAGCGATAGCCGCGCCGCCGTCTGCCCGCAGGCTTGCCCCGTTGCCGAGTGCGAGTTCGCCACCGAGGGTCGAGACCTGCAAATCAATGCGCCCGGCATCGATGAACAGGGGACCCTGCGGCGCGCTGCCGGCGACCTGTGGGAGCTCGTTTACCCACCGGCCACTGACGTCGATGCGGACGCCGTCACCGACGAAGACCCCGGGACGTTGCGCTCCGGAGGCAACCGCCAACGGATTCACCAGCACGGATTTCAGTGCAACCTCACCCCCCGCCGCGTGGATGTTCCCGGCGATATCCACGACGGAAGCCTGCAAGCGGAGCGAACTGCCCGCCGCCAGGTCCAGGTTCGTGTCGGCGTCGACCGTGATCGCGCCGTTGCTGTACAGCTCGGTGCGAGTGAAGCCACCCTCGGTCAGGTAATGGGTCGGCAGTTCGAGCCGCTGCCAGGAATCAGGCAACGGCTGCCCGGGCGTTGCCGTGACCGGCACGATGTCATTTGTGAAGTTGACCGACGGCGCGCGATAGTCAGGCAGGTCAAGACCGGAGCCGTCCGCGAGGCCGATGATCAGCCGACCACCAGCAGGTCTCGTCGCCGGCGTGCGCTGGAACAAGGAGTTCTGCACCCCACCAAGGAGATTGCCATTGACAACGAGCCGCGGAGCCGCGAACTGTACGGTGCCGGCATCCCGGCCTTCCACGTAGCCGGGCTGGTAGTTGCCGATGCCCGACGCCGCGCGGGTTTCGATGACGCCCCACTTGCTGTACACGACGTCCACCGTCGGGTTTATCACGTCGCGGTAGATCCGGTTAGGGTCGGCCTTGCTGATATCGATTGCCTGGCCATCGGCCGTGACCACGCGCGTGGTCTGCAGGACACCACCCTGGTAATTGACGGCGCCGCCCGACACGTCGATGGTCGCGCCCTCGGCAAGCACCACGTCCCCGCGGGAGACCAGGCTCACCGTACCGCCGGCAGACGTCCTCTCGCGCACATCCTGTGCGACCGCTGCCGTCGCGCCCGAGACATCGGCCACCGGCGTACCAACGCGGGAATCAACGACGACAGTCTCACCACGCAGGGCGCCATCGCGCTGGACCGGCGAGTCACGCAACTCGTTCGTGCGCAGCTCGACCGCGACGAGGTTACGCACCAGGTTAACGTCGGCCTCGGAGCCGGCGACATCGATCAGGCTGCCAGCAGCGAGGCGAATCCGCGACTCGGCATCCTCGGGCAGGGGCGTATTACCGACGGGAAGCTCGCCGGGGTTCGGGAGCGCTGTCATCGCGACCGAGCCGCCGGGCACGCGAATGGTGCTGCCGGACTGCATACCGATCTGCCGGCCAACCACTTCCACTGACGACAGCTGTTGCACCTGATCGGGCACCGCCGTCTTGTCCGCCGTGGCGGTATCCGTTCCGACCTCCGTGAGGCTTCCCGCACCGAAGTCGACGGTGCCAGCGCGACTCGTGGTCAGGGTTGGCGGCTGGGAGCCTGTGCCCTGGACCACGCGCACCGTGTCCCGCGCCAGCAGGCGGATCGAGCCGTTCCTCTGCACGGAGGTGGTGGCCGACACGCGGCCGTCCTGGTTGACGGCAAGTCCGACCATGGACACGTTGCCGAGCGTGCTCGAAATCTGTCCGGTCGCCTTGTTCCAGGCCGTGCCGCCGGCATCCACTTCCACCAACAGCCCGCGCAGGTCGGGGCTCTCGCTCGCCTGCAGGTAGACCTTCTGGCCTGCCGCAAGAATGACCTGCCCCGACGGGGATTCGATCTGCCCCGCGTTCTCCACCTGCTGGCCGAGCAGGGCCACGCTGCCGCCGCCCGTCGCTGTCGTGCTGATCTTTGCCCCGTCCTCGACGACCACCTTCACGGGAATCGGTTCGCCGTCGTCCCCGGTGACCACCTGGCCGTTCGCGTCAATGACAAAGATCCGGCCGTCACCCTGGAACGCCGGCTTGCCTTGCCGGAGCAGGCTCGGGTTCAGGATGCCACCGGCCTCTGCCTCAGGGTCGATGTCCAGGCTGGAAGCAACGAGCGCCCCCACGTTCACCTGGGAATCCCTGCCGAACAGGATGCCGTTCTGGTTGATCAGGTAGATCTGGCCGTTGGCAGTCACAGAGCCAAAGATCCGGCTGGGGTCGCCCTGGAAAATCTTGTTCAGCGAAAGCGAGTTCTTGCCCGGCTGGTTGAAGTTGACCTTGTTCCCGGCCGCCACGTTGAACTCAGCCCAGTTCAGCACGGCCTTGTCGGTGGCCTGATTGATGTCGAGCTGCGTCCCGGCAGCGTTGGTGATGGCGGTCGCCGCGCCCTGCGTGACCCACGCCGAGGGGCCGCCGGCGCAGGTACCGCCAGCGCAGGGCACCGGCAGTCCCGCCGCCGGCGCCTGCGCAACCGGGAGAACGCAGTAGAGGGCGACGCCAAGAGTCAATGTCCAGGGGCTCATGTCAGAAACCATAGCGGAGCGATAACAGCAGCCGTTCGTCGCCCTCCTCGGTGCTGGGTCCGTCCTTGAACGGCACCGCCAGGTCGAGACCGGCGGTCAATGGATCTGCGAGGAGCCGCAGCCCGACGCCGGCGCTCAGCACGGTGGCGGCGTCCTCCTGGCCCGGCAAGGGATCGTTCAGGAACAGACGCGAGCCATCCAGGAAGCTGTAGCCAAAGAGGTTGTCAATGCGCTTCCAGAGCTGCGGGCCAAAATTCGGGCTGCGCCACTCGAGCGAGGCTTGCAGGCCGTAGTCGCCCAGCAGTTCGCCTTCGTAGTAGCCGCGCACGCTGTCACTACCGCCGGCAGCGAACTGCTCGTTCGAGATCAGCGCCTGCGGCGTCAGTTGCCCGTGCAGGTCGAGCGCCAGCGACGTGCCCCACCACGGCAGGGCCTGCACGAGCTCGTAGCCGCCTTCCACGTAGAAGTAGTTGGGCCGGCCCTTGAAGCGCTTGTCGGCGAACTCCTGCGCGTCGTTGGCGACGCCCCGCACACCGAAGTTGGTGGTCAGGTCGAACGCGTGGGTGCGCGTTTCCCGCGGCAGTGTTGCGTTCCAGCCCAGCGACCAGTTGAGGTACGTGATCGGGGTGACGATGTCCTCGTCCCCCTCCTGGTCGAAGCCGATGGTCTCGTCAAAGTCCTTGAAGTCCACGCCCAGCTGCAGGCTGTGGAAGAAGCCCTCGCCGCCCTCGAGCGGCAGGATCGCCCGCGCACCGTACACCTGGCCCTTGCCAAGCACGTTGATGTCGCCGCCCACCGTGGCGATGTCGCTGTCGCTGGAAAGACCGTAGAACGCGAACGCCGTCCCGCTCGCCTTGGGCCGCAGGACGTAGCTCGCCGCTATCACCTCGGTTTCGTCCGGATCTTCCGGCGCTACCTGGTACTGCAGGCCAAAGGAATGATCACGCTGCCAGAGATTATCGTAGCGAATGGCTGCATCCAGGCGGCTGTCCGTGGTATCCGCCGAGTTCCGGTTATTCACTTCGAGCGAGCCATTGACCGGCAGCTGATCCTGCACCTTGACCTCTATCTCCACGGTGCCCTGATCGGCGCCTGGCCGTAGCACCGGGGTCAGCACGCGGTCGGCAGACCGGACATTGAGGGCCCGAAGCTGCGCCTGGAACGCATCGATCCGCGGAATGTTGCCCGGTGTGGCCTCGGGGAGCTGCTCCCGGAGCCAGCCGTTGCTGAAGTACCGTGCGCCGGTGATCTTCAGGCGCGAGACACGGCCCTCGGTAACCGCAAGACGAACCATGCCCCCGTCCACTTCCTGTTCCGGAACGTCGACGAAAACGGTTGGATAACCGGCCTCCCGATAGGCCTGCTCCAGCGCGGCGCGGGCGGCATTGACGTCGTCGATCGTCTTGTCCGGCCCGAGCTGCCCGTACACGGCGCGCTCTATGGCCACGTTGTCGAGAACGGAATTGCCCTCGACCCGGAACTCCCACACATCGAAGCGCGCTTTCGCCTCGCCTGGCGGCATGTCCTGACCGTAGGCGCCGGTCGACAGGGTGCCGATGACCGCCAGAATGGCCACGGCAGGCCGGTACGAGGTCAACATCCCGCTCGTCATTGTTTGTGGTTCTGCGCCTGGTGTGCCGGAAGAACTGCGAACGCCATGCTCGCTGGAAAATGTTTCAACGACGTTGCAACTTTGTTAAGCCGCAGTCCCAGAAATGAGCAGGCCCGGAAAAGAAACGGCGCCCATGCGGGCGCCGGCCTTGGTCGTGGTTTAGCGAGCGCTTAAGCGGCAGCGCGGGTCTTCCCGTCGGCATGGCGGCGGTCGGTACGGCGGCGGTAGGCACGGCCAGCCAGCGGCAGAAGCGCCGTGCCGAGCAGCCAGACGGCAGCCGGCGCCGGAACAACTGAGGTTGCTATAGTGCCGTTATCCAGAAGATCAATCTTGAGGTCCAGGTTGGTGTTCGGCGCAAATCCGAGGTTGGCGGAGCTGAATACCACCTGGTACAGGTAGGCGGGAGCATTGCCGGCCACCAGGTTGGAGAACTGAAAGTCGCCCGACTGCCAGTTGTCATGGCCACCGTCGATGTAGTTCGGGGAACCGGAACCAGCCAGGAAGGGGCCATACGACAGATTAACGGTCGGTGCGGTGGCGTCGCCCAGGTTGAGGTTTCCCACGAGGCCGTTGATGGACGAGGACCACAGGCCCTTGGCGCTGTTCGCCAACTGCACGTCGTCGTTGAACGTCGGGCTGGCCGCCGAGGTGAGATACGTGCGCGGGGCGATCTCGCCGGCAATGATGCCGAACGTGATGTTGGCCTTGCCACCGGCAGCCGTGATGAAGTTGTTGATGGACGTGGTCAGGGAGAAGCTGCTGCCCGCCGCGATGTCTGCCATCTGCAGGCCAAGGTCGAGGCTGATGGAATCGCCATTGGCGTTGACGAAGGTCGCTACAGCTTCCGAACCGCCGGCAACGTCGGCGCCGATGATGGAGGCCTGGGCGGCGCCAGTACCCAGCAGCGCCAGGGCAGAGACGGCCGCCAGCTGCTTGAATTGGTATTTCATGAATTCGGTTCCTTGTCTGTTTTCGTTGGATCAGGCCGTTGGATCAGGCCGTTGGATCAGGAATGGGGCCTTGCGGACAGGTTACGGGCCGCAGGCGCACTTTTTGTGACGTTCATGTGAAGTAAACTTCATATTCACTATCCCGTTCACCCTGGGCTTAAAAAGAGGCCGGCGCCCTTGCAGGCGCCGGCCGGTGTCGCTTTCCCCGCCCCAGGGCACGAGGCCCAAGAGCACGAGGCAGTCAAGGCTTACGGGAAGACCGGCAGGGGGGCCTTGCAGTTGCTGCCGCCGACGCCGACGTTCTTCGTCGTCCAGCCGACCGGCGTGAGCGCGCTGTACGGATCGGTCGGCACCGAGAAGTTCGGCAGCGCGTTGATGCCGTTCAGGCCGGACGACACGATCTTCAGCGGGTTGCGCACGTTGTTCAGGAACAGCGTCCGGAAGTTGGTCC
>CAZPNN010000192.1:0-6607 GCA_964587605.1 uncultured Chromatiaceae bacterium | reverse complement strand
GCCATGCGACAAGGGATCGCGGTGGGTCTCCGTCAGTCGGCACACCTTGTCACGACTACATGAAACTGGACTAAGCTGCCCGCAAACTTTGCTGCAACGGCAGGTCATGACCATCCGCGATGCTGTGCCGTGCACGGCCCTGGCCGTGGCCGTGAGGACTAATCACCATGCTGCCGTCGACCCCGGAAACGGGACTACGAGTGAATGTACTGCTCGAGCTGCTCGATGACCATCTGCTGCTCGGAGATCACGACCCTCACCACGTCACCGATTGAGATCATCCCGATCACCTTCTTGTGCTCCAGCACGGGAAGGTGGCGCACGCGCTTTTCGGTCATCAGCGCCATGCACTGGTCCACCGTATGCTCGGGACTCACGCACAGCACCTTGTGAGTCATGATGTCGCGCACCTGCGTCTCTTTCGACGACTTGCCGAGCAGGATGACCTGCCGGGCGTAATCGCGCTCGGAGAATATTCCGGAGAGGCGTTCACCGTCGAGCACGACCAGCGAGCCGATGTCGTGGTCGGCCATCAGCGTCAACGCATCGAACACGGACGCGTCCGGCGAGATAGTTAACAGCCGGTGGGTCTTGTGCCCCAGGACCTGCTGTACCGTTATGGTGACCTTTTGCATGTCATTTCCCCTGACGGTGCGGAACTGCAGGTCGAGTGTACGGCAGGCCGCCCCGCTGGGGCAAAGGAAAAGGCTCCTGACGGCCTCAAGCCGTCAGGAGCCCTGTTTGCCTGCACCTGCTAGACGCTGTTGGCGCCCGCAGGAACAGCGCCGAGGCGCCCGTTCCGCATGTCTTCAATGGCTTGCCGGATCTCTTCCGCCGTGTTCATCACGAAGGGACCGTAGCCGCTGATGGGCTCATCGAGCGGGAGACCGCTCATCACGAGCAACGTCGAGTCGGTTGCTGCGATAAGGAGCGCGTTTTCGCCCTCGCGGTCCAGCACTACGAGGTCGCCGGCAGCGGCCCTCTCCCGGTCATTCACCAGAACATCACCCTTGGTCACGAACAGGCCTGCGGTGTAGCCGTCCTGCAAATCGAGCGACAGGCGACGGCCTGCACGCAGCCGGACCTCGAGCAGGTTTATCGGCGTTACCGTTTGCGCCGGACCGCGCGTGTTGCGAAAGTCGCCGGCAATCACCCGCACCTCGCCCGCGTCGTCCGGCAGGGTGACCTGCGGAATGTTTCCGTTCAGCACCGCCTGGTAACGGGGTGCCGTCATCTTTTTCCTGGCCGGGAGATTTACCCAGAGCTGCAACATCTCGAAGGGGCCACCGCGCCGCGCGTAGTCACGGCCGTGCAGTTCCTTGTGGAGGACCCCAGAGCCGGCCGTCATCCATTGCACATCGCCAGGACCGATACGGCCCGCGTTGCCGGCGCTGTCCTCGTGCTCCACCTCGCCCTCGTGCACGATCGTGACGGTTTCGAAACCCCGGTGCGGGTGCCAGCCAACGCCGCGCTGCGTGTCGGTGGGCTCGAAGTTCGTCGGGCCGGCATGGTCGAGCATCAGAAAGGGGCTGAGATCGCGACCGAGATCGTGGTAGCTGAAGATCGTCCGGACGGGAAAGCCGTCGCCAACCCAGTGCGACTCGGTTACACGGTGGGTACTCAGGATCTCTTTCATCGGACTCTCCACGGGATGCCATTTCGCATGGGGGTATTCAAGCATTGGTCTGATCAATGTAAAAGCGCATAATTTCCTGGCCTACGCCCCGGCCCACGCGCCGCACTGCATTCCTGACCAACTTACGAGGATTCATCACGTGGCAACCCGTAAGTCTGACTCAGACCTGCCCCTGCGCAATGATATTCGCCTGCTGGGCGATCTGCTGGGCAAGACGCTGAAACGCCTCGGCGGCACCCGGCTTTTCGACACCGAAGAGCAGGTGCGCACCCTGTGCAAGCAGATGCGAGCGAAGCCGTCACCCGCCACCGAACGCCGCTTGAAGCGCCTCCTGCACGGCCTGCCCACCGACGACGCCATCGGCGTGATTCGCGCGTTCTCGGTGTACTTCCAGCTCGTCAACATTGCCGAACAGCACCACCGCATGCGCCGCAAGCGCTACTACGAACTGCACACGCCGGACAGCCCGCAGCGCGGCTCGATCGCGCAAACCCTGCAGCAGATCAAGGCCGACAATCCCAGGCCCCGAGTGCCCGGCCTGCACCGGAAACTGCAATCTGTCGTGGACCGACTCGACATCGTGCCGGTGATGACAGCACACCCGACCGAGGCAGCCCGCCGCACCCTTTTGGAAAAGCATCGCCGGATTGCTGACCTGCTCACCGCGGCCGACGATGCCTCGCTGCCACCCCGGCGCCGCGACAAGATCCTGCAAGGCCTGGCCACGGAAGTCGAGGCGATCTGGCTGACCGACGAGATCCGCCACACGCAGCTGCAGGTCCTGGACGAGGTCAACAACGCGCTCTACTACTTTGATACCACCCTGTTCGACTCGGTGCCGGCACTCTTCGATGAACTCACAGCCCAGCTCACCAAAACGTTTCCCGGTGTCCGGCTGCGCGACGGCGCCGTGCCACTCCGCTTCGGCTCGTGGGTCGGCGGTGATCGCGACGGCAACCCGAACGTGACACCGGAGGTCACCTGGGAAACACTGCGGCTGCAACAGCGGCTGGCGATCAGGAAATACCTGGTCGCGGTCGCCGACCTGTCGCGCCGCCTGAGTGAATCCGTGCGTTACGCGCCGCCCAACGCCGCACTGCTGGCCTCGATCGAGCGGGACAGGCGCGACATGCCGCGCACCGCCGCCGCGGTGATCGAGCGCAATCCCGAGGAGCCCTACCGGCAAAAACTCTCCTTCGTCTACCGCCGGCTCGAGAACACCCTGAAGCGCAATGCGGACCTTGACGGCGCGCTGCGCATCGAGAAAGCGGACCAGCTGATCTCGATCCGCCCCGCCCTGCCGATCATTACCGCGCTACGGGCGGGCGCAACGCCGTCCGAGGGCGAGTACCGCGACGCCGGCGACCTCCGCGAAGACCTGCGCCTGGTCCGGGACAGCCTCCGCACGGACAAAGCCAGCCTCGCAGCCCGGTCGGTGGATCGCCTGATGCAGCAGGTGGATGTGTTCGGCCTGCATCTCGCGAGCCTCGACCTCCGTCAGCACAGCGAACGGCACACCGCGGCGCTGGCCGAGATCACGGACTCACTCGAACTCCCGGACGACTTCCAGTCGATGGACGAATCCGCGCGCGTCGCCTGGCTCACGGCGGAACTTGCGACACCGCGGCCGCTGGTGGCGGCCGACGCGGCCTACAGCCCCGAAACCACCGAGACCCTGAACGTGTTCCGCGTGGCCCGGCGCGCACTGGACGAGATCGGCCCGCGAGTTTTGCGGAGCTACGTCATCAGCATGGCGCGCGAAGCCAGCGATGTGCTGACCGTGCTCGTGCTGGCCAAGCAGGCCGGGCTGGTCGACGGAAGCGAGGCCACGTCGCGTCTGGCCGTGGCCCCGCTGTTCGAGACGATCGACGACCTGCGGCGCTCGCCCGAAGTGATGCGGCAGCTGTTCGGCAACCCGGTCTATCGCCGCGTGCTGAAATCGCAGGGCGACGTGCAGGAAGTGATGATTGGCTACTCCGACAGCAGCAAGGATGGCCGCATCCTGACCTCCAGCTGGGAGCTGTACAAAGCCCAGCAGCGCTTGTGGGGCGTCGCACGCGAACACGGCATCGAACTGCAGCTCTTTCACGGTCGTGGTGGCACCGTCGGTCGCGGCGGCGGGCCGAGCCACGAAGCCATTCGGGCTCAGCCGGAGGGGACCGTCGCCGGGCGCATCAAGATCACGGAGCAGGGTGAGGTGGTGTCCTCGAAGTACAGCCTGCCCGACATTGCGATGCGCAGCCTGGAACTGACCACCGCCGCCGTGATTGCGGCCAGCCTGCCGCCGGAAGCCCGTGCTGCCGGACCACACCCCGCGACGATCGCGCGGTGGGAAGGCGTGATGGAGGAGATTTCTGAAACCGCGCTCGCCGCGTATCGCGGTTTCGTCCGCGGCACCGACGGCTTTCTGGATTATTTCAGCCAGGCGACGCCTGTCGAGGAACTGCAGCACCTGCGCATCGGCTCACGCCCGGCCAAACGCAAGAAAGGCTCGCAGAACCTCGACGACCTGCGCGCCATTCCCTGGGTGTTTGGCTGGACACAAAGCCGGCACCTGCTGCCAGGCTGGCTCGCCGTCGGCTCGGCGCTCGAGGGTTTCGTCGAGCAGGGCACCAGGGGCAGCCGGCCAGGGCGGCTCCAGCTAGAGCGGCTCCGGCTTCTGCGCCGGATGTACAAGGACTGGCCCTTCTTTCACAGCACGATCGCCAACATCGAGATGACGCTGGCCAAGGCGGATTTCCAGATTGCCCGGCAATACGCGGAACGCCTGCCCGACCAAACTATGGGCCGGAGGATCTTCAGGCTGCTCCAGGCGGAGTACGACAGCACCTGCCGGATCGTGCGCCAGATCACCGGCGAGAAACACCTGCTGCAGAACTCGCCGGTGCTAAAGCGCTCGATCGCGGTACGCAACCCCTACGTGGACCCGATGAGTTACCTGCAGGTCGAGTTGCTGGCGCGCAGCCGCAAGGCCCGCGTGCCGGCCAGGGACCGGGACCGGTTGCTGTACGCGCTGGTGCTCACGATCAACGGTATCGCGGCAGGCATGCGCAACACCGGATAGATTCAATCCCGCGCAGCACGAAACTCATGGGGCGTTATAACTCCTAGCCTCTGGCCTTTTTTGGCGCGTATTTTGACAAATCGTGCCAATAAGGCTATGGTTTTGGCGCACTTCGATCCAATACGCGCCAGAAGAAGGTGACGCATGCCAAAAAAACTCCCTGAGGATTTGACCGCCAGGATAGAAGCCGAGATTGCCCGACATCCGAATGGAGTCGGCATCGACGACCTGCATGCCATCCTGGCCGATGTCGCCAGCCGCCGCACCCTGCAACGGCGCCTGGGCGAACTGGCTGAGCAAAAAAAGATCGCCCCGACAGGCAGGGGGCGCAGCCTGCGCTACCGGCAGGCCAGAGTCATCGAAGTCGATAGCACCGGGCAGCTTCACGTGACGGACGAGGTGAGCGCCGAGGGTTACGTCCCCGTCTCCCCCGCAGGCCAGGAAGTTCTCGACTACGTCCGCCAACCCATCCAACGCCGCAAGCCGGTGGGCTATGCCCGCGAATTGCTGGAGATGTATCGCCCCAACGAAACGCGCTACCTGCCGGCAGAAATTCGCGAACACCTGCACAACATCGGCCATTCCCCCGACGGCGAACGCCCGGCCGGCACCTATGCGCGCGATATCCTGGGACGTCTGCTGATCGACCTGTCCTGGGCATCGAGCCGGCTCGAAGGCAACACCTACACCCGACTGGACACACAAAACCTGATCGAGCTCGGTCAGGCGGCCGCAGGCAAAGACCGCCGCGAAGCGCAGATGATCCTGAACCACAAGGCCGCGATCGAGTTGCTGGTAGAACAGGCCGAGGACATTGGCTTCAACCCTTTCACCTTTTTCAACCTGCATGCGCTCTTGTCGGAAAACCTGCTCGCCGACCCCAGCGAGAGCGGGCGGCTGCGCCAGCGCATCGTCGAGGTCAGCGGCACCGTGTTTCATCCGCTGGGTATCCCGCAGCAGGTCGATGCCTGTTTCCGCATGATCCTGGACAAGGCCGGCGCGATCGAAGATCCGTTCGAGCAGGCCTTTTTCATCATGGTGCACATCCCCTACCTGCAACCGTTCGTGGACGTGAACAAGCGAGTATCCCGCCTGGGCGCCAACATTTCGCTCATCCGGCGCAATCTCTGCCCGCTGTCCTTCATCGATGTCCCCGAACGGGCCTATGTGGAAGGCACCATCGGCGTCTATGAACTCAAACGGGTGGACCTGCTGCGCGACGTATTCGTGTGGGCCTACGAGCGCTCCTGTCAGCGCTACATGGCTATCCGCGAAACCATCGCCGAACCCGATCCCGTTCGCCTGCGCTACCGCGAGGCTCTCATCACGGCAGTGGCCGAGATCGTGCGCAGCCTGCAAACACCCGACGCAGGCGCCATACGTGCCGTGGCGGCAACGCTGGTCCCGCCGGAAGATCTGGATCGCGTCGTCGACCTGGTGCTTGACGACCTGCACGATCTGCATGAGGGCAACGTCACCCGTTATCGGCTGCGGCTGTTCGAGTACCGCGCGTGGCAGCCGATGCAAGAGGCCGCAGCGAAATTTGAAGGGCCGAGCGGACGTCGTACTGCGAATTGAAGGAGAAGACAAGCGGTACTACGCGCGAGCCATCTACGATGAGCCGGACAAGGTCCGCGAAGCATTGATGGGCTATTTGAGCCACTTCCCGCAGGACGCCGTGATTGTCGAAGCTCGACCGCTCTAGCGGATGTTGTCCGAGCGGTCGGGAAGACAGACGACACCACGTGCCAGGCGTGCTCGGCTGCGGCATGATGCTGGCGGCATGACCTCTACACCAAGCTCCGGCGCTGCTGTCGGCCGACCCCACGGCGTTGCCCGAACGCTGTCCAAACTCGGGCTGGCGTCGAGAACCACAGCTGCGGCCTGGGTGCGCGACGGTCGGGTCG
>CAZPNN010000191.1:0-1901 GCA_964587605.1 uncultured Chromatiaceae bacterium | reverse complement strand
CACCGTGCCGTCGAGATAGGTCAGCTGCGCGTGCCCGATTTCTGCGAATCCGATGCCGCCCCGGATGTCGAGTGCGTCAGTATCATTATCGCCACTGGAGTCGGCGACGTTGAACCCAACGCCGATCTCGGTCCAGCTCATCGGCTCGGCGCTGGCCCCACCGGCCAGCAGCGCAATAGCGCCGGCGAGTGCAATTTTCTTCATTTCCATGCTCATTAGCTTCGTCTCCCTGTTGAAAAAGTCGTCGTGACACCCAGTCCAAAGTACCCACCCGTGCTGACTGTCGAATGTACTGGCAGCACAGGGGAGGGAGAGCCTAATCGAAAAAGCAACAACTGTCTTTACTAAATATCGGCTGAAAGCGGCCGTTTGGCGTATGTAGATGTACTTATGTTGCTATTTAGCAACAAATTAGGGGCGGCTATTTGCGCGAGTCGCGCCTGAAGGCGCTCCTACGGCGCGATGCGGCGGACGCCCGGCAGCGTCAGCACGTAGTCGGCGCCCATCAGCATCGCCGGGGTGTAGTAGCCGCCGGCGACCCCCGTCCTCAGCAGGTGTTGCACGATGCCCAGCGCGCCGGTCACGGTGAGGTCGTAGCCGTTCGGCGTGTCGATTTCCACCTGGCGCTGTTCACCCTTGGCATTCCGCGCCTCGCCCCAGATCCGGGAGCGCGTGCGGGCGCGCTTCTCGTCCGAGGGCCCCGTCACCCGAGCCTCGATCCGCCGCTGCAGAAAACGCACCACGGGCTGCAGGCCCAGCAGCGGCCGTAACCAGTTGGCCCGTCGCGCCGTGGCGATGCCCTTCGGCGACACCACCAGATAGGTCTCGATGTCCGGAATGCCGGTGGAGACGAAAGCGGTGTAGAGATCGCCCCACGGAATCGTCATCGCCGTGCGGGGCTTGCCATCGTGATTGAAGGTGCGGGTCTTGTACGCCAGCGGCACCGGCACGAGCCGCCCGTCGCGACGAACCCGGCCACCCTTCGCCAGGCCCTCGACCCCGGTCTTGGTCGTACCGGGGCTGGCGCCGCCACCGGCCTCGAAGCCCAGGATCAGTGCCGTCGCATCCGGCAACTCGCGCTTCAGCAAGCCAGCGACACAGTCGGTGGGCACCACGTCGAAACCGGCGCCGGGCAGCACCACGATGCCCCGCGCCCTGGCCAGTGAGTCCTGGGCATGGCAGTGGGCGAACACGTCTATCTCCCCGGTGATGTCGAGGTAGTGGGTGCCGGCAGCAAGGCAGCCCTCGAGCATCGGCGCACTGGTGGCCGAGAACGGACCGCCACAGTGGAGGACGAGGGATACGTCCTGCAGTCCGGCAGAAATCGCCCCAGGGCTGTCGAGAGCGAAGACGCGGACGGTGAGTCCGTGCTCGGCACCCAGTGCCCGGAGCGCCTCGGCGTTGCGCCCCGCCAGGATGGGTTGCAGTCCCCGGCGCACGGCTTCGGCGGCCATGAGCCGCCCGGTGTAGCCGTTGGCGCCATAAATCAGCCAGATTGGCATAGGTTAACCCTTTACCGTCGGTAGACTACCGCAGTGGCAACCGAGCTGGAAATTCTGCAGGTGGTTAGCAATCGGCTGACTGCTCAGGGCCTGGCCTTCATGTTGACGGGCTCATTCGCTCTCGCCTTTTATGCGACCCCACGGATGACCCGGGACCTTGATCTTGTCGTCGCCCTAGTCGAGGCCGATGTCGAGGGCTTGGTGGCCGCCTTCGAAGCAGACTTCTATATCGACGCGGACGCAGCCCGGACGGCTATTCGCACCGAACAATTGTTCAACCTCATGCATCTCGCAAGCGGCATTAAAGTCGACCTGATCGTTCGCAAGGCCGCGCCCTACCGCCAGCTGGAGTTTTCTCGTCGTCAGGCTGTTGACCTGGCCGGAACCCGGACCTGGATC
>CAZPNN010000190.1:0-2760 GCA_964587605.1 uncultured Chromatiaceae bacterium | reverse complement strand
GCAATCCGGCGGGACGTGCGCTCCTCGCCAAAGCGCCAGAGGACGCTCGCGATCTCGGCCTCGTCGGCCGCGTTGAGCCACTCGGCCGCTGAGAGGCCGGTGCCGGTATCCATGCGCATGTCGAGCGGCCCGTCGGCGCGGAAAGCAAAGCCCCGGGCCGGGTCTTCGAGCTGTGGCGAGGACACACCGATATCAAGGAGGATGCCGTCCACCCGCCCTGCAAGGCCCTGCGTCGCGAGTACGTCGCCGAGCGCCGAGTACGCGCTGTGCACGATCCGGAACCGCGCGTCCTGCTTTTGGAGATCGTGGGCAACGGCGACTGCATCGGGGTCCCGGTCAAGTGCGAGCAGCCGGCCAAAAGGGCCCAGCTGCTCCAGAATCGCGCGCGAATGTCCCCCGCGCCCAAAAGTCCCATCGACATAGACGCCGTCAGGCCGAATGGCCAGAAATTGCAGCACCTCGTCCTTGAGGACAGGCACATGTAGAACCACCCCAACACCCCGCGCCTTTCATTGAGGACGCGTTTGTTTACGTTTTCGGCGTCGCTTGTCCGGTTCCTGGCCTACAACGAGAGCGATTCAAGTTCGGCTGGCAAGCCGAGACCGTCATCACCTTCGCCATTCAGCCAGCTGTCGCGACGCTCGCTCCAGCGTTTCTCGGCCCACAGCTCGAACTTGTTGCCCTGCCCGATCAACATCACGTCACGTTCGAGAGCCGCAAATTCGCGCAGCTCCCGTGGAATCAGCACCCGGCCACTGCCGTCGAGCTCCAGCTCGCTGGCATAGCCGACCATGAGACGCTGGAGGCGCCGGGTGCTCTTGTTGAAACTCGAAAGGCGCATCAGCTTGCGCTCTATCTCTTCCCAGTCCGGCAGCGGGTACAGGAGCAGGCAATGGTCCTGGTCCACCGTGCAGATCAGCTGGCCGTTGCAACGGACCGTCAGCCGTTCCCGGTAACGCGCGGGAATGGCCAGCCGCCCCTTGGCGTCCAGGGTGATTTGGGTTGCCCCGCGAAACATGGACTTCCGGGCTTTTCAGCCCACTCTCTCCCACTAAGCGCCACTTCGATGCACTATAGGTTTCGCCCTCGTGAGCGTCAACAAAGCGGGTGAGAAAAAGTTGCAGCGACAGGGTCTTAGGGGTGGAGAGTGAGCCCCGGGAGAACTTTTTGCTGCCACCGCTAACGCAAAATCATCGGCTTAGACGACGTTCCTCGGTGGTGTGTGCGATGCACCTGGCGCCGTGATTTTGGGCCCGTCAGCAGCGTCCGGGACGGCTTCGCGACAGATTCGCGCAAACCCAAGTTTCCCACCACGCGTTTTGGGTATCTTCCAGACGATGCCCCCAGCCGCCCGCCGCATCATCCACCTCGACATGGACGCGTTTTACGCCTCCGTGGAGCAGCGCGACGACCCGCAACTCCGCGGCCACCCGGTGGCGGTCGGGGGTTCGCCCGAGTCCCGCGGGGTGGTGGCAGCCGCCAGCTACGAGGCCCGCGTCTTCGGGGTGCGCTCGGCCATGCCGATGGCCCGGGCGCTCCGCCAGTGCCCGGGCCTCGTCATCCTGCGCCCCGACTTCAACCGCTACCGGGAGGCCTCGCGGAAAGTGATGGACATCCTGCGGTCGGCGACGCCGCTCGTGGAGCCGCTGTCCCTGGACGAGGCCTACCTCGATGTCACCGAGAATCTCTGGGGCGAGCCGCTGGCAACCGAGGTGGCGAAAGAGCTGAAACGCCGTATCCGGACCGAACTGTCGCTCACGGCCTCGGCCGGCGTCGCACCCAACAAGTTCCTGGCCAAGATTGCCTCCGGCTGGCAGAAGCCGGATGGCCTGACGGTCGTTTCGCCGGGGCGCGTGGAGGCGTTCCTGCAAAAACTGCCCGTCGAGGCGCTGTGGGGCGTCGGCCCGGTCACGGCGAAAAAGCTGCGGGCCATCGGCATCCGGCGGCTTGTGGAGGTCCGCACCGCAGATCCCGCGGTGCTTGCCGCCACCGTCGGCAGCCTGGCAGACTGGCTTAAGCGGCTCGCGCGGGGCGACGACCCGCGGGAGGTGACCCCTGATCGTCCCTTTAAATCCGTCTCCGCCGAGACGACCTACGCCGAAGACCTGCGCGACCCGACGACGATGGCCGCCGAGCTCGGCCGGCTTGCCGGGCGGGTAGCGGCAGCACTGCACAAGAAGGCACTTCGGGCCCGCGCCGTCAGCATCAAGGTGCGCTACGACGATTTCACTACGGTTACCCGCAGCCATACCGGCCCGACGCCGACGGCCGACGCGGTTGAGTTCCGCGAGCGCGCGGTCATGCTCCTCAGCCGTACCGAGGCCGCGACGCGACCGGTCCGGCTGCTCGGCGTCGGCACGCACGAACTGGTGGCCGGCGACGACCCGTCGCCGGCCACCGGCCTGCTTGCACTTTAGGAACGCCCGCTACTTCAGAATCAGCTTTCGCATCAGTTGACTGCCCAGTACCTCGCGCATGGCTTCGCGGTCTATCGCGGCCTTGTTCTGGGATTCCATGGAGCCGATGGTCTTCACCGCAACCGCGTCCCCTTCTTCAGTGCGGTCGAGCGCCGCCATGTTGGGATACACGGTCGTCAGGATCAGATCAGGATCCTGCGGCGAGCGTGGCGTGGTCGAGTAAATGCTGTAGTCAAGGATCAGGCCGGCCGCCTTGTTGGCATCCATCAGTTTCCGGTAGTCCGTGGCCAGAAACTTCATGTAGTCGTCGAATCGGCCCGGCTTGGTCTTGATGTACGACACG
>CAZPNN010000189.1:0-4035 GCA_964587605.1 uncultured Chromatiaceae bacterium | reverse complement strand
TCGATGAACTGCACGTCCTGCGCGACCAGATTTCGGGCCGGGTCGCAGCGACGCCGTCACCGGCCCTGATGGCGCGGCTAGCCGCGGCCCTGCGTGGCGACGCGCCAGAGTCGATACCCGAGCTAGCACCGGAGCCAACACCGGAGCCGACGGCCGAGTTGGAGTCGCTGTCGTCACCGGCGGCACCTGTACCGGAACCCGTGGCGGAACTGGTGGCCGAACCGGTGGCCGAACCGGCGGTAGAACCCGTGGCAGATCTGTCGCCGCCGGTGCCGGACGAGATCTACCCGGAGGTTTTGCTGCCGGAGTACCCGCCCGAGGCCGAACTGCCGGAGCCGCAGCCGGAGCCGGAGCCGGTCGAGCTACCAGTGCTGCCCCTCGCGCCGTCCATTCCACCCGCGCTGGAGCGTCTCGGCGAGCTGGCCCGGGCCCTTCAGGCGCCGCCGACCCCCGAACCCGAGCTACCGGGCCGGCTGCCGCCACCGGCGCAGGATGCTGAACCGTCGCGCCCTATCGTTCAGCGCGAGCGTCTCGCGGAACCGCGCGACTTTGCCCGCGTCGACGCCGGCATCCTGGAGCAGTTGCTGAACGGCGCTGGCGAAATCAGCATTGCCAACTCGCGTCTTACCCAGCAGATGTCCCAGATCCAGTTCAATCTGGATGAACTCAACCAGACCGTGGTGCGCCTGCGGGACCAGCTACGCAAGCTCGAGATCGAAACGGAAGCGCAGATTCTCTACCGTCATCAGGACGGGCCAGAAAAGGTTACGGACTTCGATCCGCTCGAACTGGACCGATATTCCAGCATCCAGCAGCTGTCACGTGGGTTGGCCGAAACGGCCAGCGATGTCAGCAGCCTCAAGGACCTGTTGCAGAACCTGAGTTCCGATACCGAAGGGCTGCTGGTCCAGCAGTCCCGTACCACCGCCGAGCTACAGGACCAGCTGATGCGCACCCGCATGGTGCCCTTTGATCAGCACGGTTCGCGCCTTGCCCGGCTGGTCCGTCAGACGGCAAAGGACCAGGGCAAGCTTGCGGAACTCAGCATTGTTGGCAGTGGTGACCTTGACCGGCAGGTGCTGGAGAAGAT
This sequence comes from uncultured Chromatiaceae bacterium, assembly GCA_964587605.1. Taxonomy (GTDB): domain Bacteria; phylum Pseudomonadota; class Gammaproteobacteria; order Steroidobacterales; genus SHZI01. The sequence goes on along the minus strand of CAZPNN010000189.1, from coordinate 2,945 downwards.
GCTGCCGCCGTTCGAGCACATGCTCCGCAATGCCGTCATTCACGGGCTCGAGTCTCCCGCCGATCGCGAGGCGCTGGGCAAGCCGGTTGCAGGCACGATCCGCATTTCGATCCGCCGCGAGGGCGCCGAGGTTGTCATTGATATCGCCGACGATGGCCGGGGTCTCGATGTCGCCGCCATCCGGCGCAAGGCGATCGAGCTTGGCTTCGTTGATCGCGGCACGGCCCTCACCGACGAGGAGGCAATGCAGTTCATCCTGCGCTCAGGGTTCAGCACGGCCGACCAGTTGACGCAGGCGGCCGGGCGTGGCATCGGCATGGATGTGGTGGCGAACCAGGTTGCGAAGCTCGGCGGCACGCTGGCGATTGACTCGCAGCGGGGCAAGGGCACGATCTTCACGTTACGGCTGCCATTTACGCTCGCGGTTACCCAGGCGCTGATCGTTCGCGCTGCCCACGAGATGTACGCGCTACCGCTGCCGACCGTCGAGGGCATCATCCGTATTGCGCGCAGCGATTTCGACGAGCGGATGGCGAGGCCCGAGCCGGTCATCGAGTACGGCGGGCAGCGCTACTTCTTCCGCCATCTCGGGCAGTTTCTCGGCCTGGGGCCGTCCCGGCTCCCTGATGAACAGGACCGGGTGTCGGTCATCCTGGTCCGCGCCGGAGAAAACTCGACGGCGCTCATCACTGATGAGATGCAGGACAGTCGCGAAATCGTGGTGAAGCCGGTGGGTGCCCAGCTCGCCACCATCCGGGGCATTTCGGGCGCTACCATTCTCGGTGATGGCCGCATCGTGGTTATCCTCGATGTCGGGGCGCTGGTGCGATCGTCGCGTCCGGCCCCTGATGCCCCGACACTGGAGCCCGAGCCGGTACAGAAGCAGATCGTGGCCCTGGTAGTCGATGACTCCATCACCATGCGCCGCGTGACACAGCGGCTGCTTGAGCGGAACGGGTTTCGCGTGGTCCTGGCCAAGGACGGCGTGGAAGCCATCAGCATGCTCCAGGACCACCGGCCCGACATTATCCTGCTGGACGTGGAGATGCCACGCATGGACGGCTACGAGTTTGCCCGGCATGTCCGCAACGATCCGGTTGTCAGCAAGGTGCCTATCATCATGGTCACGTCCCGTGTCAGCGAGAAGCACCGGGCACGGGCTATCGAGATTGGCGTGAACGACTACGTCGGCAAGCCATACCAGGAGCGCGAGCTGCTGGAGGCTGTCCAGCACCAGCTGGCACTCCTCTGAGCGAGGTCCGATGACTGCCGCGCATGACGAGCTCTACAGCCTGCTGGTGCCGCTGAACCAGGAGAGGCTGATTTTGCCGCGGGCCTGCGTCGCCGAGGTGGTCCGCTACGCACCGATGCAAACCGACGAGAAGGCACCACCGTGGTTCAAGGGTGTTATGTCCTGGAACGGGCGGCAGGTGCCGGTGATCTCCTTCGAGGAACTGGCCGGGCTGGCACCGGGGGAGCCCGGCGGCCGCACGAGAGTTGCTATCGTGAACGCCATCGGTGGCCGGCTTACTGGCGGCTTCTTTGGTGTGCTGACGGAGGGTTTTCCGCAGTTGGTGCGGGTGAACCGTGAAGTCATGCAGCCCGCCGCCCGGCAGGCATGGCCCGAGAACGGGACGGTAATCTGCCAGATCCGGATGATCAACGAGTACCCGCTGATTCCCGACCTCGAGGTCATCGAGGATCTCATCGTGGAGGCAATCGGGCCGCGCGAGGAAGTCCTCTCGTAGCAGCAGCCGTAGGAGCGCCTTCAGGCGCGACTCTGTACTCCGTAGCACGCGGTCCCCCGCGGGAAATCTTTTCCGCTACCACTCTGCTCGGGCGCATCCAGTCGTTCCGGACCCTCAGCTCTGAAGGAACTTAAGCGCCGCGATCATCACCCCGAACCCGACCACCAGCATGGAACCCAGCCGGACGGTCATGGTGGTGGACAGAAGTTCAAGATCCTTGTGAAAGCCGGTGGACTGGACGTCCAGATCCTTGTGAAAGGCGGTGGACTGGACGTCCAGGTCCTTGCGAAAACCGGTGGACTGGACGTCCAGGTCCTTGCGAAGGCCCGCCGAGAGCACCTCAAAATCCTTGCGCAGCAACGCGAACTCCTGGCGCAGGCCGGCCAGATCGACTTTAGTCGCCATCTCCTGCCGGAGAAGCTGGAGGTCGGCCTTGGTGGCGATCGTGGTGCCCATGTCCCGCTCCATCGCATCGACGACGGCCCGCGCCTTGTCGTTGGGGACGTGGATGCTGACGAGGGCATCATACAGCGAGTAGAGATAGTCCACGGGGCACAAGCTACCCGGTGGCGCGAGGCGGGGACACCTGAGTTTCTGCACCTTTCATCCGGGTTCAGTCGGCGTTCCTGATCCGCAGGTAGTGGCCGGATTGGTGGCTGGCGTGGTGCCGCTGCTCCTCGCGACGCTCCGGGCATGGAGCTCATGCCCCCGCTGGCGCCCGGGCCGGTGCGTTACGAGCGCCACCGTCCGGAGACGACGCTGCTTTACCAGCTCGTCGAGCGCCACTACCCGGATTTCCTGGTAGCGCTCGCCGAGCGCGACCGTCACCTGCCGGCGTACGTCCAGGAAGAGTTTGTGTCCTACCTGAAGTGCGGTCGGCTGGAGCACGGCTTCCTGCGCGTCCGCTGCACCACCTGCCACGCGGAGCGGCTGGTGGCCTTCAGCTGCAAGCGCCGGGGCTTCTGCCCGAGCTGCGGCGGGCGGCGCATGACGGAGAGTGCCGCGCTGCTGGTGGATGAAGTGCTGCCGGCGGAGCCGATCCGCCAGTGGGTGCTCTCCGTACCGTTCCCGCTGCGTTTCCTGTTCGCGGCCGAGCCGGCGGCGATGGGCCGGGTGTTGGCCATCGTCTACCGGGCGCTGGCGAGTGCGCTTGTAAGGAAGGCGGGTTTGACCCGCGCCAAGGGCCAGACCGGCGCC
>CAZPNN010000188.1:0-9618 GCA_964587605.1 uncultured Chromatiaceae bacterium | reverse complement strand
TGCGCTTCACCGTCAACCTGGTCACACCCGACAATGGCGAGAAGTTCCTGATCGAGATGGAGAACGCGACGCTGACCAACCTCCAGGGCTTCCTGGCCGACAAGCCCGACCTCACGCTCACGATCAATCGCAGCGACCTCGAGAAGACAATGATGGGCGTCAAGTCGCTGGACGCGCAGATCGCGGACGGCACGGCCAAGGCAGTCGGCAATACCGGGGTGCTCAAGCAACTCGCGTCCACGATGGTCGACTTCGACCCGCGTTTCGCGATTATGCCGGGCACCAAACTGCGGGGCACTGAGGTGCCGAAGTCCGACCCGTTCAAGGCCGAGGTCGGTGACGTGGCCGCGGAGTAGGAGGGTTAGTATTCCCTAGACTGGAAGCGCCCGCTGACCGCGTGCGGAGGCGGCTGACGTCATCCCAGGTTCGCAGTCAGTCCTCGAGCAGGCTGCGCAGCATCCAGGCCGTCTTCTCGTGGATTTCCAGGCGCTGCGTGAGCAGATCGGCCGTTGGCTGGTCGTTGGCGGACTCCACCAGGGGAAACAGCTGGCGTGCAGTGCGTGCTGTGGCTTCCTGGGCAGCGACCAGATGCCGCACCATGTCGTTTGCCCCAGGCACACCGGCAACCTCCTTGATGGAGGCCAGGGCCATGTACGCCTGGTAGGTGCCGGGCGCAGGGTGACCGAGCGCCCGAATCCGTTCCGCGATCACGTCCAGGGCATTCCATTGCTCTGTGTACTGCATCATGAACATCTGGTGCAGGCTGTTGAAATGTGGCCCCGTGACGTTCCAGTGAAAGTTGTGCGTCATCAGGTAGAGCGTGTAGCTGTCGGCGAGCAGCGCAGAAAGGCCCTGTGCGATCTTCTCGCGCTTGCCCGCGCTGATGCCGATACCGATCGAATGCTTATTGGTCTTCGCCTTCATGCTTGATATCCATTGATTGGGTAATTGCCGAGTTTAGCTCAGGGATGCGACTGGGGATCATCAAGCCAGACTATTGGTCAGGTCATAACGATTCACAGAGCAGGATAGTACGGGCTTGGTACGACTCTTGTGACGTAGTTTGAGCACGGGCTACTCCCTGCATGCCGAGACGTCGATCGCCACTGCTGCAGCGCATTGCAGAGCCGCCGGGCCGGCATCCGGCAATGCCTTCGCGTGGGATGGCCAGCGGCTGCCCTTTGAGGGTCGCATTTTGGGGGCATCACTCGTGCCGCTGAATCCGATGAATGAATCCCAGCGTATATCTATTCGTAGTGAAGACCCGGTCCCCTGATTCTCTGCCGGGGCGTGGGGAGTCTCGACAGATTTCAGCAGGAAAAGGCCGACTGGCTTGTGCACACAAAACGCCTGCTGCTGAAAAGCTTGATGTTTGCCGGGATCGCACTGCTGGTGCCGGCCGTGACCTGGCTCCTGGGAGGCTTTCTGGGCCTTTTGCCAACCGATGTGGCAGACATCGCCGGGTACTCGGGACTTCGCGTAATTGGCAGCGTAGCGGTCGGCGGGTGCCTGCTCGCAGCGATTGGTTCGGCGGATATCTGATTTCAGGAGGAAGGTGATGATCAAGCAGTCTGATGTTTTTATTCTTCTGGCAGTGGCCATTTCCTTTGCCCTGTCGGGCTACCTTTGGTTCTCGGGTCAGCGTGAGGAGGGCCTGTTCACGGCACTGTGGGTGCCCTCGATACTGTGCTTCGGCATCTACTTCAAGCTGATGGCTCAGGGCGGATCAAGGCCATGAGCACTGGCACCATCTTCTATGCTGCGATCGGCGTCTTCACCCTGATGGTCATCGGTATCGTCCTGACGGGTCTTGAGTTCCGGAAACTGACCAGAGATGCCCCTGCCCGGAAGGGGGCCGACACGCGCAGCAACTAGGGCTGCGCACGGCCGCGAGATCGCCAGAGAGGCTGACGTAGTAATTGATGCCCGGCCGCATCGGTCCGTGGAAAACTTTCCTAGCAAAGCTATGGGCGCGCGAGTATCTCTGATAAGAAAAAAGCCCCGTCTGCTTCAGCAGCACCCGCCGGTACGACGCGTCGTAGACGGGATCTAGGTCCGACAGGCTGCGGGTCACCGTGTTCGCCCCGCAGTCAGATGGCGATTTCCTCGGCAGGCTCCCGCAGGTTGTACCGGGAACTCATCACGTGGCCGTAGGCGCCAGCGTTCGCAATCGCCAGCACGTCGCCCTCAAGGCAGGGCGGCAGGAGGCGGTCGGCCCCGAGCCGGTCGCCGGTCTCGCAGATCGGTCCGACGACCGTCACGATCTGGGAGGCCGGTTCACCCCACCGGCTGAGATTGGCGATTTCGTGGAACGCGCCGTACAGCGCAGGCCGGATCAGGCTGTTCATGCCGGTGCTCACGCCCACGTACTGCATCTGGCCCTTCCCCTTCGTCTGGGTAACGGTGGCGACGAGCACGCCGGCCTCAGAGACGAGGTAGCGACCCGGCTCAAGCCAGATCTCGAGGCCGGGGCGCGCTGAACGGATCTCCGCAATGCCGGCATCGACCGCCGCCATGTCGAGCGGCCTCTGACCCGATTTTTCCGGAACACCGAGCCCGCCACCCAGATCCAGATAACGGAGCGCCGGGAAATCCTGGGCAACCACGACCAGCTCGCTGCCAACTTCCTGCCAGTTCTCAGGCGTCAGGATGCCGCTGCCGACGTGGGCGTGGAGTCCAACCACGGTGGCGCCGCATTCAGCGAGAAGTTGCCTGACCTCTTCAAGCTCAAACAAGGGAATACCAAACTTGGAGTGGGTGCCGGCAGTCTTCACATGCCGGTGATGACCACGGCCATGGCCGGTATCGATGCGCAGGAATAATTCCCGCCCGCGGAACAGCTCACCCCAGTGCCGGAGCGGATGAAGATTGTCGAGCGTAATCCACACCCGTTTCTGCAGGCCGTACTCGTAGTCGGAGCGCGGTGCGAAGTTGGGAGTGTAAAGAATGCGTTGCGGATCGATGCCCGGAAACAATTCCAGGACGCGGCCGATCTCGCTTGGTGACACGCACTCGAAGTTCAGGCCTTCCGCGTACAGGGCGCGGAGAATGGCAGCGGAATTATTGGCCTTCATGGCGAAGAAGACCCGGTTTACCGAACGCAGGGCCTTGAGGCGGTTCGCCGCCGCCCGCACAGTGGCGAGGTCGTACACGTAGGCCGCGCCCTTGTCACGACCGATGGCGATCAACTCGCTTCGTCGCTGCACCCACCAGGGATCCTGATGCGCCATCGCATGCCGCGCTCCTCCCTGGAGTTCCTCCCAGGTTTCACCAAACACTTCGTCGTCCGGCCCGGGTTGAACCAGCGTGGCGTGCAGTTTCTGGATCAGCCGGGGCGCCTGCCCCTCCTCCACGACGAACGACAGGTTGAGGTCGGTGGCCGACTGGCTGACGAGATGAATCTTGTGCTCCTCGAAAGCCTCCAGCGCGGGACCAATCTCGTGAAGTGCTGCCCGGATCTTCTGGCCGACCAGGCTCACCACTTCCACGCCCTGGATGATGCTCACCCGGCAGAGCCGCTCGAGCCGCGCCTGCAGTTCAGCCAGCAGGTTGGCATCGATCGGGTTGACGCCCGGATCGAGAGTCACGGTGACGTTACTTTCCGAAGTCGACACGAGATCGATAGACAAGCCTAAGTCCGAGAAGCACCGGAAAGAGTCGGCCAGGAATCCGACCTCGTGCCACATGCCGAGCGTTTCCATCGACACCAGCGTGATCCTGCCGCGCCCCGAGATCGCCTTGACTCGCGGCGCATCACTGCCGGCCAGCGCCGTTACCAGGGTTCCAGGGAGCTCGGGCTGGGTCGTGCACAGAATCTTCAGCGGAATACCGTGACGCCGGCAGGGGCTGATGCTCCGCGGGTGCAATACCGAGCCGCCGGTAGAGGCGATTTCCTGCGCCTCTTCGTAACTCAATCTCCGCAACAGGCGCGCCCCGGGCACGACCTTGGGGTTCGCGCTGAACATGCCCGGCACGTCGGTCCAGATTTCCAGGGCCGACGCCTGAAGTTTTGCGGCAAAGTACGCGGCGGAAGTGTCAGACCCGCCACGCCCCAGCAGCACGCCTTCGTTCCGGGCGTTGCTCGCGATAAAGCCCTGCGTCAGCACCACGCCGTCAATCGCCGCGAAACGCTTCTGAAGTTCGGGATCCGGGTCAAAGTCGCAGCTGGCGGCGAGATAGGCCGCCCGCTCGTTGCTCCCGGCGACGGCCACCGTCTTCAGCAGTTCACGGGCGTCCAGCCAGGTGACCCGCAGTCCCTGACTGTTCAAATAGGCCGCACCAAGCCGCGTGGCCAGCAACTCGCCCATCGTCATCACGCGCGCCTGGATCCGGGGACTGACCTCCCGGATGAGGTGCACACCGGCGATCAGTTGCTCCAGTTCCGTGAAGTACTCGCTGAGCACGGCGGGACCATCCACACCCAGTTCTGTGGCGAGATTGAAGTGCAGAGCTTTGATGTCCCCGATCGATGGCGTTGCGGCCTTGTCAACGGCGCTGCGAAGAACTTCCTCAAGACGATTCGACACGGTCGCCAGCGCAGAGTGAACGACGACCGGGCGAAGGCCCTCGGCCCGGCGTTGCTGGACCAGTCGCAAAATTGTGGCCCAACGGTCTGCCGTCGACACGCTGGTGCCGCCGAATTTCAGAACCACCCAGGGTGCAGTGGAATCAGGCGTTCGCGTCCCGCCGGTGCGCTTGGTTGCCATCCTCCGGTGCTACTCGCCCGTGGTCACGGCGCCGAGCGACGCCGAACTGACCAGCCGGGCGTACTTGCGCAGCGCCCCGGCGGGCGCGGTGCTCCGCGGCGCGTGCCACTCGCTGCGCCGCCGTTCAAGTTCAGCAGGCGCGACAGCAACATCGATCACGCGGCGCTCCGCGTCGATGATGATGCGGTCGCCATCCTTCAGCAATGCAATGGGTCCGCCCACCGCCGCCTCTGGCGAAACATGCCCCACGACGAAGCCGTGACTGCCGCCGGAGAAGCGACCGTCAGTAATCAGCGCCACCTTGTCGCCGAGCCCCTTGCCCATGATGGCGCCGGTCGGACTCAGCATTTCGCGCATGCCGGGACCACCCTTCGGGCCCTCATAGCGGATCACGACCACATCGCCGGCGACGACGGTCCCGTCGAGAATTCCCGCCAGGGCCAACTCCTCCGAGCCGTACACGCGGGCTTTGCCCTCAAAGCGCAGACCCTCCTTGCCACTGATCTTGGCAACCGCGCCCTCAGGCGCCAGGTTCCCATATAAAATAACCAGATGGCTGTCCTTCTTCAGTGGGTTATCAAGTGGACGCACAATTTTCTGGTGCACCGGGTACGGCGGCACCGGGGCCAGATTTTCGGCCAGCGTCTGACCGCTCACGGTCAGGCACTTGCCGTGCAGCAGCCCGCCATCGAGCAGCAGCTTCATGAGCGGCTGAATGCCGCCGACAGCCACCAGTTCGGACATTGAATAGTGACCACTCGGGCGCAGGTCGGCGAGCACCGGCACGCGTTTGCCGATTCGCGTGAAATCGTCGAGGGTCAGTGGAATACCGGCTTCACTGGCCATGGCCAGCAGATGCAGCACGGCGTTCGTGGACCCACCGACTGCAATGACGACCGTAATGGCGTTTTCAAACGCCTCCAGCGACAGGATATCCGACGGGCAGATGCCACGCCGTACGAGCTCCACTACGGCAGCTCCCGCCCTGGCCGCATCGTCACGCTTTTGTGTCGAGATCGCTTCCTGACCGGAACTGTTGGGCAGGCTTAAGCCCAGGGCTTCAATGGCCGAGGCCATCGTATTGGCCGTGTACATCCCGCCGCAGGAGCCCGGACCGGGAATTGCGGTTCGCTCGATTTCCAGCAGCTGAACTTCCGACAGGCGGCCGCTGGCCACCGCGCCCACCGCTTCAAATACCGAGACGATGTCACGCCGCCCGGCACCGGGCTGAATGGTGCCCCCGTAGACAAAGACGGACGGCCTGTTGAGACGGGCCATGGCCATGGCACAACCGGGCATGTTCTTGTCGCAGCCGCCGATCGCGACGAAACCGTCGAACCCTTCGGCGGCAACGACCGTCTCGATCGAGTCGGCGATGACTTCCCGCGACACCAGCGAGTAGCGCATGCCGGGCGTACCCATCGAGATACCGTCGGACACCGTGATCGTGTTGAACAGCACTGCCTTGCCGCCGGCCCCGTCGGCACCGGCCACTGCGGCTCTCGCCAGCTCATCGATATGCATGTTGCAGGGCGTGACCATGCTCCAGGTGGAGGCCACCCCGATCTGGCTCTTGCGGAAGTCCCCGTCGGTGAAGCCGACGGCCCGCAGCATCGCCCGGCTCGGTGCCTGTTTGACGCCATCGACCACAACGCTGGAGTAGCGCCGCTCGCTGCCGCCCTGGTCCTTCTTGGGGGTGCTCATAAGTGTTCCAAAATGCGGTGTTCAAACTTCCCCGGGGCGCCGCACTGGCGGCCCGAAAGGGCCGCAAGTCTAGCATCCGTAACCGGCCCAGGCCCTCAGGAATCGGCGGGAAACAGCTTCCCGGGGTTCATGATCCCGAGCGGGTCGATGGCCCGCTTGACCGATCGCATCAGATCCAGGGGTACGCCGCCGCGCCAGCGGGCGAGCTCCCCGACCTTCAGTGCGCCAACCCCGTGCTCCGCACTGAAACTGCCGCCAAGGCCGATGGCAATCTCGTGGACGCGGTGGCTGACCTCGCCCCAGCGCGCCAGAAATTCCCCACCGTCCGTCCCGGTTGGCTGACTGAGATTGAAGTGCACATTGCCGTCACCGAGATGACCAAAAGCCACCACACGGACGCCAGGAACCAGCTTCTCGACCGCCGGCGTCGCCTGCTCCAGAAACTGCTCCATGCTGGCCACCGGCACTGAAACATCGTGCTTGATGCTGGCCCCCTCCTTCTTCTGCGCCTCCGACATGCTGTGCCGAAGGCGCCAGAGGGCGTCTCGCTGCGGCCCGCTCGCCGCTACGACGCCATCAGTAATCAGCCCCGCGGCCTGCAGCCGCACCAGGAACTCCTGCACCTGCGACTCCAGGGCATCGTCGAGCCGCGACGTACTGACCTCCACCAGCAGGTACCAGGGACTGGCCGCCTCCAGCGGTGATCGACTGCCCGGGATATGTTTCTCTACGAAATCGACCGTCAGGCGATTGGCAAACTCGAAGGCCGTCAGCTCGTCACCCAGCTGGTCCCGGGCGGCAGCGTACACCGCGATGGCCGCGCTCACGCTCGGGACTGCGAGCCATGCCGTTACCACGGTCCGCGGCTGGGGAAACAGCTTGCAGGTCGCGGCCGTGACGACGCCCAGTGTGCCTTCGGCACCAATGAACAACTGCTTGAGGTCGTAGCCAGTGTTGTCCTTGCGCAGACTCCGCAAGCCGTCGAGCACGCGGCCATCGGGCAGCACCACCTCCAGGCCAAGTACCAGATCACGCATCGTCCCGAAGCGCAGTACGGCAGTACCACCCGCATTGGTCGATATGTTGCCGCCCAGCTGGCAACTGCCCTCGGCAGCGAGACTGAGTGGAAACAATCGCCCGGCCCTCGCCGCTGCCGCCTGCACCGTGGCGAGCACACAGCCGGCCTCGGCAGTAATGCTGAAGTTGTCGGCATCGAGGGCGCGCAGGCGATTCAGCCGGCGGGTGGAGAGCAGAACCTGGGGCCGATCGGGCGTTGAGTTTGGAATGCCGCCGCCAACCAGGCCCGTATTGCCCCCCTGCGGAACCACGCCGATCCGGTGGTGCGTGCACAGGCGCAGGATGGCCGCCACCTGCGCCGTGGTCGAGGGGAGCAGGACCAGAGGGGTGACGCCGCGGTACAGCCCCCGCCACTCGGTCAGATAGCCGTCAAGGTCTGACCGGTCGTCGAGAAAGCCGCCCGGGCCCACAATGGACTGCAAGTCGGTCGCAATCGCGGAAAAAGCAGGGGTCAAGTGCGGAGCCTGTGGTCGAGCCATTGCAATGCCGCGGATGGCTAATGCATCCTAAGTCACTCTCTGGCTGGTGGCAAAAGCCGCCAGCACCCTGTCCATGGAAGGAACCCGGGGCCTGCGGCCCCTTTCGATGCTCACCGACCCACTGGCGCCCGACGGCCACCGCGGCCCGGAGATCAACCTCGATCTCCGGCAACGGAGCAGCCTTCTGGAACTGGACCGACGGCTCTACGCGCACTGGAGCCTTGGGCAGAACCTGGTTCTCGCCTGGTCGCCAACCCGGCAGGGCTTACTGCTACTCGTGGTCCCCCACTACGCCGTCGCCAGCTACGGGGCTGAAATCCCGTCGGCGACACCGGACTCTGGCCCGGACTCTGGCATGGAGTCGCCGGCTCACCAGTTCATCATGCAGCTGCTGTCGGGCCCCCGGCAGTATTCGGATCGGCAGATGCACTACGCCACGCAACTGCTGGCCGTCGAGCCCGTCACGGTGCCACTACGCCAACCCCTGACCGGCCTGCCAGAAGAAACGGCCGCCATCGAGCGCCTGGTGAAGCGCTACAGCGTCAGCTACGTCCGCAATCGGGCGGTGGCCCTCTTCGACATCGTCGGTTTCGGGCTGTTAACCCCGTTCCAGCAAATGGCCCAGCTGAACAGCTTGTCCTGCTCACTCAATGCCGCCCACAGTCGCCTGCTGGGTCGGCGAATGCAGGTCAACTTTGCGAGATCCAGCACGGGCGACGGCTTCTACATCTGGAACCGAGATGTGGGGCTTGAAGCAAATACCAACCTCTATCACTTCATGCATCTGGCCCTTGCAGACAATGCCATTGCACGCTGGAAGGGGCTCGGTTTCGGCGTCCCATTGCTACGCACCAGCTTCCATGTTGGCGGCTGCTATGAATTCAATCATGCCGAAGGCCTGAACCCGACCATCTATTGCGACGTCGTCGGCGACGTTACCATCGCTCTTGCCCGCATGATCGAACACGCGCTGCCGGGACAGATACTGGTGGGAGAATTCTGCGTGCCAATGATTCAGCCCGGCGTTGAAAGCGCCAGCGACTTCGACGCCATGCAATTCATGGACCAGGCCCAGAGCAGTCTTTCACAGCTCAACGGACTGGAACTGTCCGGCGAAGCCGTCGAGTCGATAAAGTGCTATCTGACCGGCGAGGCCTGCGAGGACGGAACATTCTCGATCCGCAAGCTCGCCATCGAAGACAAGCACGGGCTCCGCCGCAACGCCTTTAACGCCAAGGTCAACATCCACCGGCGAGGGGCGGAGCCGATCCTGCTCGGCATCGAGGATCGACTGTTGCGGGAAGATCCGCGCTACCTGATGGCCACGAGCCAGCTCATCGCGGGCTCGTCTTACGAACCATCTTGACGGGTTCGTCACTCGCATTACCCCACATCACAGCGCCCGTCTCATCGACGAAGCGCCCCAGGAACCAGTATTCATCCGGCCTGATGGTCACCGCATCATCGGCGATGAGCTCCTTGTTGAGCCCCTGACTGAAAAAACGACAAGCGCCACGCTGAATGGGTCCGCTGATCTCCGTGCCCGAGGGGGCCCTTGCGAGCAGAAAGTCGCAACCGGGATCGAAGCGCACCTGATCGAGGGTCAGGGCCCGGAACCGTTCGGGATCGCGATGCGCATTCTTGAAGGCATT
>CAZPNN010000187.1:0-24672 GCA_964587605.1 uncultured Chromatiaceae bacterium | reverse complement strand
GCGCGCTGAATCAGCGCCTGCTTCTGTCCTTGGGTGTCGCAACGCCCTGCGAGTGGGGGCATGGAATCCGACCTCATTGAGGCTTCGCCCTGAAGCCCATCCGGTCGGCGGGATCGACAGTCCTCTTATACGGCTATGATGAAAAGGCAGTCAATCACCCGTTTGGGTGATGTCGATGCGATTTACAGTACCTTTGCGGCGCATACGGAAACCCCCCGAAGGGTTCCTGGATCAGGGCGACCTGACCGATAGCGCTCCGCTAATTCGGGTCAACTGGACGCGGCGTCTGACTCCCTCCTGGAGCCTCGCCTTCGATGCAGGTTCCGAGTACCAGAGCTCCAGTGAGCAGTTCGTTGCGGGAATTACGGACGGCACGGAGCTTGGCGGCACCCAGGACGTTATCCTGACTGACTTGGCACACCGCGAGGACTTCGCCAGGTTTAGCCTCGGCTTCAAGCGGCCACGTACAATTCTGCACCTTTCCAGCGGTGCGGCCCGAGAGCGTTTCCCCGGTTCGGCTTCTCTGGACCGAAATGGATGGGTGGTGAAAGCCGACGCAATACGCCGAATTACCCAACGCCTGAACGCATTTGTCGATGTCAGCTACGAACGCCGAGATTTTAGCGGCTCGAATGAGGACGACAAGACAACCACAGTGACGGCGGGCATCGACTGGCGGCTCGGCAAGGCCCTTTTTCTCGGCGTCTCGGGCGACACGGAACGGAGATCGGGAAATACGGGCTTCGACTACGAGGAAACCGTGTATCAGGTCTTCCTCGCCTACCGGCCTTTTGAGCCATGAGATTGCGCCGTGACATGCCGAGCTGATTTCAGCCGGATTCAGCTCCACAAACTCCAGCGACCGAAGCCCAGCACGGCAACGGCAATGAGCGCGTTGCTGGTCATGTGCGCCACGATCGCATCGCAAATTTTCCCCCGCTGGTACAACGCCATGGCAAACCCGGCGCCAGCCAGAGTTCCCGCCAACCAGTTGTCGTGCAATAAGCCAAAAAGCAGCGACGAGACGAGGAATGATATCCAGGTGAAATGCCCGGATTGCACGTTCTCGAAGTCCTTGGCCACCAGTTTGCGGATGAGATAGCCGCGGAAGGCCAGTTCCTCGGCGAGCGGAACCGTGATGACCGACCCGATCACGCGAAAGAACACCCAGGCAGCCGCCAGCCCGGCGGGCATTTCAGCCAACCTTCCAGCCAGCAATGCGCCACTCTCGTCATTGGGCGGCACGAGTATGAGCCACAGAACAAAAACAGCGACACCGATCCCGATCGCTTGCCAGCGCACATCCCTGCTAAAGGCCTGGTAGTGCCCGCGGTAACGCCACAGCACCGCGGCCGTTGCGAACACGCCCAGCGGATACAGAGCGGCAAACCCGCTTGAGAACGCCGTAACCAACATCAAGACCGCAAGCGAAGTCAGCAGCGGTGCGAGCAGGGCCACCGCAAGGCCCGGATCATCCATCGGCAGAGTGATGAGCTCAGATGCCGGGGCGGACAGCCACAGGCGATGAGACAGGGCTATGGTGCCCAGCGCTACGATGCTGAACGTGATCCATCCTGCCTGCGAATGAAAGCCCGTGACAGCAATCTCCGGTGACATCGAAGCGCCAATCGCAACCAGCGTCGAAATGCGCCAGACATTGGCGAGCCAGATCACAATGACCCCGACCGGGAGCAGTAGCAGCGCCCCCGGAAATCTGAGGTCAGCGCGGAACAACCAGAGATAGACCGTCACAAACACAGCTATTAGTGCCATCCCCTCGTACCCTGAGCAAACCGGTGCGATCTGGACCGCGAAATCATTTGCCCCCACGAGAGTTTTCTCCATGTCGTAGTAGACATCGGCATAGATCAGGGACAGCAGGAGACGCGTGCACCAAAACGTCATCTGCGCGAGCGGCAGCCAGACACTCTGGGCAAGAAATCCGCCAAGCCAGGCAACGCAGCCCGCGACGACGGCGACCGCGGCTCCGACCCGTTCGCGACGGACGAGCCGCAGCCAGGCGCCCGCCGGAGCGGCTGCGAGTAGCAAGGACGCAACGGCGACAATGCCGGCCGCTATTGAAGCTGTCAGCCACTGCCCGGATACGTCTGGGACCTCGGGCGACGGGCCAAGGACAGGCCATGACAAGCCGAGAAATGCGATGAGGCCGATGCCATGCCCGGCGAGCCACGGCCGCCAGCGATAGCCCGTCTGCTGCCGAAATTCTTCAGCAATTTGACGTCGCTGCCGGCTCAGTATCAGCAGGAAGGTAGCCGAAAAGGCGATCCCCACCTTGAACAGTTGCGCCGCAGACCGGACGATTGCCGCTGCCAGGCCAGACTGTCCAGACAGGTCCGGCACGGTAAGGGCATTGATACCCCACACGATTTCGGCCGCGAGGACAACCGCCAATCCGAACCAGCGGAGACCGAGCTTGTCCATGACATGAGGAGGGAGGGGCTGCCGCTTGGGCGGTCGCCTCCCGCTATTTACATCACAAGGCCGGCTAAGTAGTTGGGATTCCAGCGGCGCCGAAAGCCCGGCGGATCAAGGAGTTTGTGCCTTGGACCGGCGACGAAGTCGTTCCGCACCGAGGAGAGCAACGCCCAGGACCAGTGCGATCGCCGGGATGCCAGAAGTCGCGTCGATTTCGGGGACGGCCTTCGGCTTCGGCTGCTTCGGCTTCGCCGGGTCCTGGCTACTCGAACCCTCGCTACTCGAACCCTGGCTACTCGAACCCTGGCTATTCGAACCCTGGCTATTCGAACCCTGGCTATTCGAGCCCGCGTACGCGCTGGCGGCGCCAATTAAGAGGGCGACGGACAATGCTATTGACAGCTTTACACTCTTCATCTTTTCCCTCTGCATGATCAAGCCCTTGAAAGGAACAATCCTTTGGTTAATCGGACCCTTACGTTAGATACCTTTTAACAACTTTACCATAGTTATACATATTGCGATACGCCTAACCGACAAAACACAGTTTAATCTTCATGATTTATTACCAATACCGCGGCAGCGTAGCAAAGCGCTTCGACAAAGTGAAACAAACCAGCTCGAATCTGTGACAAGCGTCACAACTGAGCCGAGAAAACCCGTCGAAGCGAGTTCTAGGCGGCTGCCTGCGGGTCGGTGGAGGGTCAGGGCAAAAACTAATCGGATCACGGGTGCAGCCCGGATGGCCCCGACGGCAATCCATGCAAATTGCGGAAAAGCACGGAATCCAGAGAGTTCACAGCGCCGTTGCAGTTCAGGTCGGCCTCGTTGTAGGTCGGGCCGACGCTCGGCTGCCCGAGCTGCGCGAAGCGGGTCCCCTGGTGCAGTCTGTTGGTAGAAGTTAGCTGCTGATCTTCCGCCTCATCCAGCCCATCACGCCGAGGGCGGAGCTGAAGAGCCAGATGGCGGGGGGATGGGGGCGGGGCTGGCGGTTACCCAGGCACCGGGAAACGAGTATTCGGCGTGACCGAAGTTAATCGCGCCGTTTTCACACGCTTGCATGTCCGCCCATTTCGCCAAGTTATACGGTGCCTGCGAATTGAAAGTGCCCTTGGTGCATGCTTGCCCACCATTTCTCTGGAAGGCGGTCATGATGGTTGCTCCGCCATACTGAGTGAGCTCGTTCACGTCTGCGGGCGTCGCCAGATACCAATTCGAGACGCCAAAGTATTCCACCTGGTTCGCGTCACTGATCCACTCGTTAATCTGAGCGACTGACCCCGTTTCAAAACTCTCGGGTGGGCGATACCAAAGATCGCCACTTAGGGAAACTCTGATTTACTCACGTTTTCGCGACGCGCCTCGAAAATATCTCGGGAAAAATAGCGTTTGAATTTTCAGATAACCAGTAAATCAGACCTTCCTTAGATCATCTAGCACGACTCCTTGCCCGGCCGCGTTTTCCAAACGGACTAATGCGGCATTTGGCGTACGGGGAAATATAGTGAGGAATGCGAGAAGCGAGGCACGGACGAGTGCATGCGATAGAAATATAGGCCACCTCACTGTGTGCCATTTGCGGGCCGATACTAAGCCCATCGCCGCGAGGCGGCGTCACCCGACGGGGTGATGTTGCCGTGCCACAACCGAATCGCGATGAACGGACCAGATTCGAAGATGGCCGGTACAGCGCCGCGCTGGCGGCCCATGAAACAGCCCTCACGCATGGCGGCTATCATTCAGCCATGCCGCGTGAGGATGACAACAGCCTCCTGTCGCGAATGTCCGCCGTAGAGATCGGCGCGGCCCTGAACCGACTACCAGACGCGGCGACTTACCCGTCCGACGAGATCCAGCAGTGGAGCACCGTCCCTGGCATGGGGGGATTGCTGCTCACGTTCCGGCGGCACCGGCACAAGCACGGTAAGGCCATGCTCGTGTTTTGGGTGGCGACGAAGGCCGAGCGGGCGAGCGGATAGCCACTGTAAACTTGGCGCCATGCGCCGTCGTCAGATTGTCAGCATCCCCGAAGCCCTGGCCCGTCGCACTGACGAGTACCGGCGGGCATCCCTGATTGCCGGCTATCGTGAGCTTGCCAATGACGTGCGCGAGCTGTGGCCGCTAGCCAATCATCCGAATCCACCGGCACCGCGACTCACGGCCCCCCTGGCGATGCTCGAAAGCCTCAGCGGGCGAACCCCACCGGCTGACGTGCTGAGTGCGCGTGACGTGCTGGCGATTGCCACGACGCGGTCCCTGGCCTGAAGTCGCACGAGAGCTTAAGCGTCTCACGCAGGAGTGACGATCAGCGCCCGGACAACGGTATGGGATGCCAGGAGTAGGGGAGTTCAGCGCAGCTCGAACTCGACGTAGCTGCCCGCTGCCTGTGAAACCGGTAGCGTCCCCCCGCTACCAACTTTCTTTACTACGAACGCGCAGGACTACGTGCTGGTCCGTCAACTGCTCGGTTTGCCATCGGGGCCGTCCGGGCCGTCGGGGCCCTCGGGATTTGCGCTGTGAGGGTACCGACCAAACAGCACTGTCAGGCCCACCAGGAAACCTGCGGCAGTTTATCGACTACTATTCTGGCATCGCTGGAATTGCCACGGATCATGGCCGACGCACCCTATCTGGTCGATGTGAAGCGGCAGTACGAGAACTTCCCGTACCCGCCACGGAACCCGGCCGATGAGCGGCAGCGCCTCATCACTTCGGTCCCCGCCAGCCTGCTCGCCATCAATCACCATTGCTTTGGCGGCAAGAAGGATTTCCGCTCCGGTTTTCGTTGCCTCGTGGCAGGCGGCGGCACCGGTGATTCGGTCATCTTCCTGGCTGAGCAACTACGCCATTACGACGCGGACCTGGTGTATCTCGATTTGTCCGACGCGTCGCGCCGGGTGGCGCAGGCGCGCGCCCGCGTGCGGAACCTCACCAATATCACCTGGGTAACGGCGTCCATCCTGGATCTGCCGGGGCTTGGTCTCGGCGAGTTCGACTACATTGAATGCACGGGAGTGCTTCATCACCTCGAATCCACGGAGCGTGGACTGCAGGCGCTGAACTCAGTCCTCAAAGAGGACGGGGCCATCTTCCTCATGCTGTACGCGAAGTACGGGCGCCAGGCCGTCTATGCAATGCAGTCCTTGCTCAGGAACTACCTGCCGGCCGGGTCAGGAATGCACGAAAAGGTGCAGATGGCTCGTCAGTTGCTCGAGACGTTGCCAAAGTCCAACAGCTTCATTCGCGATCTGGACGCCTGGAGATTTGAGATTTCGGAAGCCGGTTTTGGTGATGTGGGGCTATACGACTTGTTACTTCACAGCCAGGACCGTTGTTTCGACGTGCCAGGCCTGTATGCATTGGCCGAGTCCGCCGGCCTTCACCTGTTGAGCTTCGCCTGGCGTGCTGATGCCTATGATCCGCTGAATCATGTCAGCGACAGTGCCGTGCGCAATTACCTGGCGACACTGGACCTGCCGCGCCGCCAGGCGCTCGCCGAGGCGATGATCGGTGATATCCGCATGCATGAATTTTTCCTCGCCCGGCAACCTGACCGGGGCGCCCGTCTGACTGACGATAACGTCGCCTTGCGTTCGTACGGCATGCTGTTGGCAAACGCGGCCAAGCTCGCGGCCCAGATGGTGCCTGCCCCGGGCGCCGTTATTCACTGCAGCGATCAGCATTCCAGATTAAGTATCGCCTGCACGCCTGTCGCGAAAATGGTCTATGCCCATATGGATGGAGCCACGCCCGTCAGTGCCTTGCGCGAGCGCATCAGCATGGCATTGCCGGCCATTCCACCGGAGATGGTTGCTCAGGAACTGGAGCAGATCTACGAGCAGTTACACGCGCGCGGCTGTCTGTATCTGCTCAGCGCAGGTAGTTACGGCATCGGGATCCCGGACTACGAAAAGCTGTTGATGGGCAGTCGACCCGGTGGTTCCGAAAGGGGAGGGCGCAGTGCCGATGGGGGTTGAGCGCGCGTAGCCGCCCTGGATGGTCCGCAGTGTCGGAGTGGGGCCCCGCTTCCCTAGCGCTTGGTCAACAGCTCCTGGCGAGCGGTGGCGAGTTCTACCTGCAGTGCCTCACGCTGTGCCAAAAGGTCAGGGATTTCGCTTTTTAGTGTGCTGCGCTCCTCGGCAAGTTGGGTGGTCTCGACAACCAGCCGGAGGCGCTCTTCGCGCGTGGTGGTAACGCCGATGAGAGCGTTGGTCTTTTCTGCCAGATCGAGCTCAATTTGCTTGATTCGCGCCTCATGATTCCTGATGCGGCGATTGGCAGAATGCAGACCGGATTCCAGTTCGTGGAGCGTGCGCCCGTCGTGGTACCCGTAGAGAAATTTGACTTCGCTGGCGGCCGGACAAACGCCCGCGTAATTGCGTCCCGCGGAGCCCTCCTGAAAGCCCCTGGATTCCTGGCAATATTCAATAAGACCAGCCTCGCGGCCCTGCTGGTAGGCTCCGAAATCCGGCGTCACCCCGTGATCCGCGCAGCGCTTGCGATAGGTACCAAAATCGTGAGCCGGTCGTCCCAGCGAGCCGTCCTCGTAGCCCACCGCCCGCCAGTCCGAATACTGGCACTCGGACTGGCTTATGCCGGCGCATCCGGCCAGTTGCAGCGCTGCTGCAACGGCCAGGAGGCTTGTCTGACGCAACATCGTGTCACTTCCCGCAAGAACCCTCGGCCTTGTTAACAGGCCGGTTAGCCATGCGCCGTGATGCCATTCACGTATTGCCGGCTCCGGCGCCTCCGGCTACACTACGCGGCGAAGTAGCGGCCCCGGATGCGGTTTGGGGCGCTGGGGACGGTGACTTCCTGCCGCAAGACGCGCAGCAGTTGAGAGCCGAGGCGGGCCCCCGCTACCGAATTAATAGCTAGAAATAGCCCCGCACGGGGCTATTTTGCTTTGCGGCACGGGTGATTGCGGTCCACGGCTGTTCCCCCCGGGATTGGGGGTACTGCCAGCACCCGGGACGTCGCCGGTTGTTAGAGCAGCAAGAGTGGGCCGATGGCCCATTTTTGTTTTTGGCGGTCGGTCCGGTGGCAGGCCTCAATGAGCAAGAGTCAGACGGAGATGATCGCGCTGCTGGAGCCCGCCGTGGAGGCGCTGGGCTACGAGTTGGTGGATCTGGAGCTGAATTTCAACGGACGGCGCGGCGTATTGCGGCTGTTCATCGATCACTTGGGCGCGGCGGATCGACCCGCTGGTCCCGGGGAGAAAACGGCCGGGCCGCCAGTTGAGGGCATCCGGACCGAGGGCATCCGGGTTGAGGGCATCCGGGTTGAGGATTGCGAAGCGGTCAGCCGGCAGGTAAGCGCCGTGCTGGACGTCGAAGACCCGATCCGGCGGGACTACGATCTGGAGGTGTCGTCGCCGGGGCTGGACCGCAAACTGGTCAAGCCGGCGCACTTCGACCGGTTCGCCGGAAAGGCGGTAGAGGGCCGACTGCGCAAGATGCTGGACGGACGCCGCCGTTTTACGGGGACGCTGGTTGGCAGAAATGGAATGACGGTAACGATACGGGTTGACGATACCGACCTGACGGTGCCGATCGAGGATCTGGAAGTCATCCGGCTGGTGCCGGAGTACTGATAGGCAGGTTAATGATGAACAAAGAAATTCTGATGGTGGCCGAGGCCGTCTCCAACGAGAAGGGCGTCGAGCAAGAGATCATTTTTGACGCGCTGGAATCGGCGCTGGCGTCCGCAACGCGCAAGCGTTACGGCGACGACGTGGACGTGCGCGTCAGCATCAACCGGGAAACCGGTGACTACGACACCTTCCGCCGCTGGAAGGTCTTTGCGGACGAGTCGACCGAGCTCGAAAACCCCGAGTGCGAACTGCGCATGATCGATGCCACGGATATCGATCCCAAGGCCGAGCCGGGCGGTTACGTGGAGGAGCCCATTCCTTCCGTGGAGTTTGGCCGTATCGCGGCGCAGACCGCCAAGCAGGTCATCGTGCAGAAGGTCCGCGAGGCCGAGCGCAAGAAGGTCGTTGAGGAGTTCCAGGGCCGGGTCGGACAGCTGCTGTCGGGCGTGGTCAAGCGGGTCGACCGCAACGGCGTGTACGTGGACCTTGGTGCGAATGCCGAGGGCTTCGTCCCGCGTGAGCACATGATGCCCCGCGAGCCGGCCAGGCCGCAGGACCGGGTCAAGGCCCTGCTGCGCGAAGTACGCTCGGAGCCGCGCGGGCCCCAGCTGTTTCTCACCCGGACGTCGCCGCAATTCCTGCTGGAGCTCTTCAAGCTCGAGGTGCCTGAGGTCGGGCAGGGCCTCATCGAGATCCTTGGCGCCGCCCGGGACCCGGGCCTGCGGGCCAAGATTGCCGTGAAGAGTAATGATCGACGCATTGATCCGGTCGGTGCCTGCGTCGGCATGCGCGGCTCCCGCGTGCAGGCCGTCTCCAACGAACTGGCCGGCGAGCGGGTGGACATCATCCTCTGGAACGAAAGCCCGGCCCAGTACGTGATCAATGCCATGTCGCCGGCGGAAGTCAGCTCCATCGTGGTGGACGAGGAAAGCCACAGCATGGATCTGGCCGTGCAGGAGGACAAACTCTCCCAGGCGATCGGCCGGGGTGGCCAGAATATCCGGCTTGCCAGCGAGCTTACGGGCTGGGAGCTGAACGTGATGACCGAGGCTGCTGCCGAGGAAAAGAGCGAGAAGGAATCCCGCGCCGTCCTGGAATTGTTCATGCAGAAGCTCGACGTGGACGAAGACGTGGCCCTGATTCTCGTCCAGGAAGGTTTTTCGAGCATCGAGGAAGTGGCCTACGTGCCGACTGGCGAGCTGCTTGGCATCGAGGAGTTCGATCAGGGCATCGTTGACGAATTGCGTAACCGCGCCCGGGATGTCCTGATTACAGAGGCGATCCAGAGCGAGGAAACGGCCGACAAGACACCACCAGCGGAAGATCTCCTGTCGCTGGAGGGTATGGATCCGAATCTCGCGGCCCGCCTGGCAGCCCGTGGAATCTGTACCCGGGACGATTTGGCCGAGCAGGCCATTGACGACCTCGAAGGCATAGAAGGCCTCGATAACGAGCGCTCGGGCAAGCTGATCATGGCGGCACGGGCGCATTGGTTCGACCAGCAGGAGGCGACGGGTTGATCGCCCGTTACCCGGCAACTCGCGGAGTAAATCTATGTCGGACGTGACGATTACCCAGTTCGCGGACGTACTGAAGATCCCGGTCGAGAAGCTGCTGACGCAGCTTGATGAGGCCGGGATCACCGTGCAGGGCGCCGAGGATTTCATCAGCGACGACGCGAAGCGCGAACTTCTGACGCATCTGCGCCGTGCACATGGCCAGGATGAGGGCGAAGCTGCCGCCTCACCGCGCAAGATCACCCTGAGCCGCCGGTCGCAATCCGAAATCAAGGTGGCGAGCGCCCAGGGCCGGGCCAAGACGGTAACCGTCGAGGTGCGTCGAAAACGCACGTACGTGAATCGCGACGTGCTCCAGCAGGAAGCCAAGGTACAGCAGGACGAACTGGACCGTCAGCGTGAGGAAGTGCAGTCCAAGCTCGACCAGGAAAAAGCGGCACAGGATGCTGTAGAGCGGGCGGCGCGCGAGAAGCGCGAGAAGGAAGTTGCCGAGGCAGAGGCCCTGCGCAAGGCGGAGGAAGAAGCCCGCCGCGCCGTCGAGGAAGCTGTCAAGGACGGCGAGAAGTCCCGGCTTCAGGATGAGGTCCGGAAGCGCGATTCCGAGGCCCGGGCGCGCAAGGATTCGGCCAGCAAGCGCGATGTTCGCCGCGAGGTCGTGGACGAACTTGGCGGTGTTGCTGACGACGATTTAGCGGCGGATAAGCCCGCGTCGGTTGGCCGGCAGGAGTTGCATGTCGCAGCGGACGTCAGCGGTCGACGCCGCAAGAAGAAGACACGGCGGCGCTCGGTGTCCGTTCAGGTCGACTCAACGCGTCACGGTTTCGAGAGGCCGACGGCGCCGGTGGTACACGAAGTCCCGATTCCCGAATCCATCAAGGTCAGTGAGTTGGCGCAGCGCATGGCGGTCAAGTCAAATGACGTCATCCGGTCCCTGATGAAACTGGGGGTCATGGCGACTATCAATCAAGCCATCGACCAGGACACGGCAACGCTGGTGGTGGAAGAACTTGGGCACGTGGCCAAGCTGGTGCAGTCCAGCGACCTGGAGCAGACCCTGATTCCTGTAGAGGACGATGGGGGTCAGGCCGTACCGCGGCCACCGGTCGTCACCATCATGGGACATGTGGATCACGGCAAGACGTCGCTGCTCGACTTTATCCGGCGGACCAAGATTGCGGCCGGTGAAGCTGGCGGCATTACGCAACACATCGGTGCGTACCACGTCGAAACGCCAAGAGGCATGATTACCTTCCTCGATACGCCGGGCCATGCGGCATTTACCGCCATGCGCGCTCGTGGCGCGCAGGTGACTGACATCGTAATTCTGGTGGTTGCTGCCGATGATGGCGTGATGCCCCAGACGGAGGAGGCGATTCAGCACGCCAGGGCAGCCGACGTGCCGATTATTGTTGCCATCAACAAGATTGACAAAGGCAGTGCCGATCCGGACCGGGTGCGCAATGAACTCAGCACGAAGGGCGTCGTTGGCGAGGAATGGGGCGGCGATACCCTGTTTGTGAATGTCTCGGCGCACACGGGCGAGGGCATTGACAAGCTCCTCGAATCCATTCTGCTGCAGGCTGAATTGCTGGAGCTGAAGGCCGTGGCTGACGGGCGAGCGTCAGGCGCTGTCCTGGAGTCGAGTCTGGAGAAGGGCCGGGGCGCCGTCTCGACCGTTCTCGTCACTCGCGGCCGCCTGCGGATTGGAGACATGCTGCTGGCCGGGCACGAGTACGGTCGGGTCCGTGCGATGACCAACGAGCTCGGCGTCTCCGTGACCGAAGCGGGTCCATCGCAGCCGGTGTCCGTACTTGGACTTTCCGGTACGCCGAATGCCGGCGACGATGCGCTGGTGCTTGAGGATGAGCGGAAAGCCCGTGAGCTGGCCCAGTTCCGGCTCAGCCGCACCCGCGACGTCAAGCTGGCGCAACAGCAGTCCGCCAAGCTGGAAGATGCTTTCAGTCAGCTTGAGGCCTCGCAATTGCAGGCTTTGCAGCTGCTAATCAAGGCAGATGTTCAGGGCAGTGCGGAGGCCCTGAAGGACGCCATGAGCAAGCTGTCACACGACGAAGTCTCCGTGAAGGTGATTGGTACCGGCGTTGGTGGCGTGAGCGCCTCGGACGTCACGCTGGCGGCTGCTTCGAAGGCGATCATCATTGCCTTCAACGTGCGTGCCGACGGTGCGGGTCGAAATGCCCTGAAGGAAATGGGCGTGGATATCCGTTACTACAGTGTCATCTACGAGGCGATTGATGATGTCAAAAGTGCCATCAAGGGCATGCTGTCGCCAATCGTTCGCGAGCAGATCGTGGGTCTTGCCGAGGTGCGCGACGTGTTCCGCTCACCGAAATTCGGGAACATTGCCGGTTGTCTGGTCGTCGACGGGTATGTCAAGCGCAATAATCCTATTCGTGTCTTGCGGGACAACACCGTGATTTACCAGGGTGAACTCGAGTCCCTCCGTCGCTTCAAGGACGACGTTGGCGAGGTTCGGGCTGGCACCGAGTGTGGTATTGGCGTCAAGAATTACGATGACGTGAAGCCGGGTGATCAGATCGAATGTTATGAGCGGATTACGATTGACCGGACGGTGTAGTGCTGACGTCGCCGCTGTCGTGGTCGGCCTGACTCATGGCTCGTGAGTTCACCCGTAGTCGCCGGGTCGAGGAGCAGATTCAGAGGACCTTGTCTGAAGTCATGCGCTCCCAGCTGCGGGATCCGCGGGTGGCGGGAGTCGTAATCACCGAGGTGCGTGCATCGCGCGACCTCGGAGTCGCGTGGATCCAGTATTCCCTGCTCGGTACCGATGATCGACCCACTGCCGAAACCCTGGCGGATGTTCAGGCCGGCCTGGATCGGGCGGCCGGGTTCCTGCGGAGTCAGCTGGCCCGGGAGCTTTCCACGCGTACCGTTCCGGACCTGCGGTTCAGCTATGACGCGGCCGGCCAGCGCGGCCGCGATCTGGAGCAGCTGATTGACACGGCGGTGGCTCGGGACCTGACGGGGAGCGGAACGCCCGGGTCCGACGAAAGTGCGTGAGTGAGGCGGCGCCACGCCGGCCCCGTCGAACTCTCGACGGGCTGCTCCTGCTCGACAAGCCGTCGGGAATAACCTCAAACGGGGCCTTGCAGCGGGTCAAGTGGCTGTTTCAAGCGCGCAAGGCCGGCCACACGGGTAGTCTCGATCCGCTGGCCAGTGGGATGCTGCCGATCTGTTTCGGCGAGGCCACCAAGTTCGCCGGATATCTGCTGGAGGCCGACAAGACCTACCGTGTGCAGGCCCGGTTCGGCGTCAGGACGGACACGGGCGATGCCGACGGGACGGCGGTCGAGACCTGTGTTCACGCTCCGATCCTGCCGGCTGACCTGGAGCAGGCCCTCGCGTCGCTGCGCGGTCCGATCCAGCAGATTCCGCCAATGTACTCGGCCCTCAAGCAACAGGGGCAGCGGCTGTACGCGCTAGCCCGGGCCGGCCGCGAGGTGCCACGGGCACCGCGGCCGGTGCACATCTACGAATTTGCTACCGAAATTTTCGATCCGGTGACGCCCGTATTTCAGGTCCGCTGCAGCAAGGGCACCTACATTCGAACGCTGATTGAGGATCTGGCGGGCCGGCTCGAAACCCTGGCCCATGTCATTGCCCTAAGGCGCCTGGCGGTGGAGCCCTTTGGCGGCCTTAAGATGATCACGCTCGAGCAGATTGAGGCTGTGGCGGGGTCTGACCCCGAGCCCGACCTGGCGGCCCTGGATGCGTTGCTCCGGCCTCTGGACGCTGTTTTGCCCAACTGGCCGTCCATCGAGCTGGACACGGCCTCGGCACTCCGCGTGAGTCAGGGTGGTTCCGTCGTCGCACCCGGTGGTTTGCAGGCGGGACCTGTGCGGCTTTACGGGCCCGGCCCCCGGTTTCTGGGGGTGGGGGAGCTCCAGGCGGACGGGCTGCTCGCTCCCCGTCGGCTGGTCGCCAAGTGATGGCGGCACGGGCGATTAGCAGCGCAAGCATCATCGGGCTGTAACTACAGCCGACACATGGTTAGAATAGGCCGGTTTTCAAGGGCAAATTCAAGAAATTGCAACAGGAGATGGCGTAAATGCCGCATACGGCTGAAGAGAAGAGCAAGATCGTGGCTGAAAATCGCCGCGGTCCGGCCGACACGGGGTCACCGGAAGTGCAGGTCGCGTTAATGTCGGCTCGCATTACAGAGCTGACGGAACACTTTTCCCGCCACAAGAAGGACCACCACTCCCGTCAGGGATTGCTTCGTCTCGTAAACCAGCGGCGCAAGCTTCTGGACTATTTGCGGGCGAAGGATAGTGAGCGCTACCAGGGCTTGATCGGCAAGCTCGGTTTGCGTCGCTAATCGGGCTTTGGCCCTATAACCCGGCTTGCGGCCAACGTTTCTAATCGTCCAGTTTCGGCCGTCCAGGTTTTGGCGGGGCAGGTGCCGGTCTGGCATCTGGCCCCAGTCTCTATTGCAGTGAAATAGATCAACAGAGTTAGGAAATAACAGTGGCGTCATTCAAGAAATCTTTTCCGTACGGACAGCATCAGGTCACCATCGAGACGGGCGAGATTGCCCGACAGGCTGGCGGTGCTGTTCTCGTCACCATGGCGGAAACCGTCGTACTGGTTACCGCGGTTGCGGACCCCGACGGCAGTAAGCCCCGCGATTTTTTCCCCCTGACCGTCAATTACCAGGAAAAGACCTACGCGGCGGGCAAGATTCCAGGCGGTTTCTTCAAGCGCGAGGGACGGCCTTCGGAAAAGGAGACACTGCTCTCCCGTCTGATTGACCGGCCGATTCGCCCGTTGTTCCCCAAGGGCTTCATGCACGAAGTGCAGGTCGTCGCCACGGTCATTTCAATGAATCCTGAAGTGGACTCTGATGTCGCTGCCATGCTGGGCGCGTCAGCTGCCCTGTGCCTGACGGGCGCTCCCTTTGCCGGGCCGATTGGGGGAGCTCGCGTGGGGTACATCGATGGCAAATACATACTCAACCCCTCCGCTACCGAGCTGAAACAGTCGAAGCTCGACCTCATGGTGGCCGGCACCGCCAAGGCGGTGCTCATGGTGGAATCGGCGGCGCACCAGCTGTCCGAAAAAGTGATGCTCGACGCTGTCATATTTGGTCACGAACAAATGCAGATCGCGATCGAAAATATCCGCGCCCTCGCGGCGGAAGCAGCTCGCCCGGCCTGGAACTGGGTCGCGCCTGTCGCTGATCCGGGTGTTGCCGATGCCGTTGCCAGGGCCGTGGGTGACCGCATTGCCACCGCCTACCGGATACAGGACAAGGGCGAGCGCCACGCCGCGATTACCGGGATCAAGCAGGATGTAGTTAAAGCGTTAGCTTCGGACGCTGCCGGCGCCCCCTCCAGGGATGCTGTCGGCGAGGCTCTGGGCCGCCTGGAGAAGAAGGTTGTCCGAGGCCAGGTCCTGAACGGTGAGCCGCGCATTGATGGTCGCGACACGCGAACAGTGCGACCCATTTCGATTCGCACCGGCATCCTGCCGCGGACCCATGGTTCCGCGCTGTTTACCCGTGGTGAGACCCAGGCTCTGGTGGTCACGACACTCGGGACTGATCGCGATTCCCAGATCATTGATGCGCTGACCGGCGAGTTCCGCGACCGCTTCATGCTTCACTACAACTTCCCTCCATACAGCGTCAATGAAACGGGTTTTATGGGGTCACCGAAGCGCCGGGAAATCGGCCATGGCCGGCTGGCCCGGCGCGGCATTGAGGCCGTCCTGCCCGACATGCAGGCATTCCCGTACGTGCTGCGGGTTGTGTCTGAAATTACCGAGTCGAACGGCTCCAGTTCAATGGCCAGTGTTTGCGGGACGAGCCTGGCACTGATGGATGCGGGCGTGCCGATCCTGGCTCCCGTTGCCGGTGTTGCCATGGGGCTCGTCAAGGACGGAGACCGCTATCAGGTCCTGACGGACATCCTTGGTGATGAAGACCACCTTGGTGATATGGATTTCAAGGTGGCCGGTAGTGCCAATGGCATTACGGCCCTGCAGATGGACATCAAGATTGACGGCATCACGCGGGACATCATGGAGAGTGCGCTGTCCCAGGCCAAGGATGCCCGCCTGCATATTCTCGAGGAAATGAACCGCGTATTGCCCACGCACCGCCAGAAAATGTCGGACTGGGCGCCCACCATCATTACCATGAAGATCGATCCCGAGAAAATCCGGGATGTCATTGGCAAGGGTGGGTCCGTGATTCGCGGAATTACTGAAGAGACCGGTGCAACCATCGATATTGATAACGATGGCACCGTAAAAATAGCGTCCGTCAATGCCACTGCGGGTCGCGAAGCCAAGACCCGCATTGAGCTCATTACCGCTGATGTTGAAGTTGGCTCGATCTATGAGGGGCGCGTTGCCCGGCTTATGGATTTCGGTGCTTTCGTAACGATCCTGCCGGGTCGCGATGGCCTGGTGCATATTTCCCAGATTTCCGACGAGCGCGTGGAGCGCGTCGGGGACAAGCTGCGGGAAGGCGACATCGTCCGGGTCAAAGTACTCGAAGTGGATCGTCAGGGCCGGGTTCGGCTCAGCATGCGCGGGCTGGATGCCGCCTGACGTTTAGCCGCCTGATATTTTTCTTGAGCCCTTTGTTGCAAGGCTCGGCTCACAAGTAAAGCCGGGGTGCGTGCCCCGATTACGGGGCACGCACCAACTTATGGAATAGACTCAGCCGATAGCTGAGCTGGCCGTAGCGCCATTGGGTATTCCCGAGACAGCCATTGGACGGGTGGGGGTCGTGAGGACTCCCTTCAGTGCCCGATCCAGCCGGCCCGCCAGTTCCGGATCCCGGTCCACTGAGCCCAGCCGAATCATCCCGGCCAGAAAGTCTGCGGACAGCAACGGTGTCCCGCCTCGCTGGCCGTCTGCAATGATCTGCAGCAGGACGGGGGTGGTGATATCCGCCCCGGTGGCCTGCTCCACGATCCTGACCTGCGAACCCTTGAGAATGAGTTCACGCAAGTCATCCAGATTCACATACCGGCTCTGGGTGGTGTCGTACAGGCGGCGATTAACGTACTTTCGAATCAGTCTCTGTTCGCTCATTGCGGGTCCTTCCTTTAGTTACAGGCGTCGCTGCCGGACGATTGCAGCGATCCGGCCTCTGGTTGCCCCCAACCGTTCTTATAGACCCCTTCGTCACGGAATTGGTTCGCGATGCAGCTTTAGATTGCGGGAAATCGGAGGCACAAAAAAAGGCCATAATAAACATGGCCTTCTGGTGCTTTTCTGAACCTGCTGATTAGCTTGGGCGCCGCCCGCCGCGCCGGGGACGCTGGTTAGCGGTAGCGATCGTCTCGTTCACCGTACTGCCTTTCGGACATCTCGCGGCGCTCCTGGGCCTCCAGAGACAGTGTGGCGACCGGGCGGGCCTCAAGGCGCTTCAGGCCGATCTCTTCGCCTGTTTCCTCGCAATACCCGTAGGAGCCATCGTCGATACGCTCCAGGCCGGCAGTAATCTTTTTCAGTAACTTTCGTTCCCGGTCCCGGGTGCGCAGTTCCAGGCCGAATTCGGACTCCTGGGTGGCGCGATCATTGGGGTCCGGGAAATTACTGGCCTCGTCCTGCATGTGATGGACTGTGCGGTCCACTTCCTCCATCAGTTCTCGCTTCCATGCCTGAAGTATTTCCCGGAAATGCTTGAGCTGACCTGAACTCATGTACGCTTCGCCAGCCTGGGGCTGGTAGGGCCGGATGCCATGAATTAACGCATTCGGGTCGTAGGCCTCCAGCACCCGCCGCATTGCCTTGCGTGACGGGGCCAGTGGTTTGCGCCGACCGCTCGTCTTGACCAGACCCGGCGTGGTGCGCACCACCATCTCCCGTACGACCGGGACCGGCGCTTTCGTGGCCTTCGCTTTGGCCGTCCGGGGCAGTGCGGTGGCCTTGACGGCAGCCGTTCTGCTTGTCGCTGGAGTTTTCTTGGCGCGAGTTGCCGGACCCACCTTCGCTGCGCGCTTGGCGGTAGCTTTACGGGTCTTGGCGGCAGTCTTGCGGGCGGGAGCGGCCTTCCGGCCAGCCTTTTTGCTGGCAGCTTTACGGCCGGCACGCCCCTTCCTTGCGGCAGTTGCTTTGCCCTTGCTGGCCAGTCGCTTCCCTGACGCCATATCCGGAACCCTGCTCAAAAATTGAGCGCGGGATTATACATAGGGAGTTCCCAACGGGAAGTCCCGTACAGGCCGGGGTGTCTCAGGCCGGGGTGTTTCAGGCCGAGATGCCGGGGGGCAGGGAAACCGGTGCGGCCGGGTGCCAGCCAGGCTTTCGATGCTCTGCAATCACCG
The DNA here is from genome assembly GCA_964587605.1 of uncultured Chromatiaceae bacterium. GTDB lineage: Bacteria > Pseudomonadota > Gammaproteobacteria > Steroidobacterales > SHZI01. The sequence continues at coordinate 6,808 of CAZPNN010000187.1, read as the reverse complement.
TGGTGTAAATCCCCCCACGCACATTGAATTCGGCGGTGAGGCGCATGAAGCGAGGTGCCAGGACCGCGACGAGATCACTGAGGATCTGATTGGTCACCGCTTCATGAAACCCCCCCTGATCGCGGAAGGACCAAACGTAGTTCTTGAGTGACTTCAGTTCGATACAAAGGCTATCGGGGACATATTCTAGGTGCAGCGTGGCGAAATCGGGCTGGCCTGTTTTCGGGCAGAGGCAAGTGAACTCTGGAAGCCGCATTCGAATCGTAAAGGAGCGAACCGGTTCCGGGTTCGGGAAAGTCTCCAGAATTCTGCTCGGTGTGGAGGGCATAAGTCGTGAGCCTGCTGATCGTTGGAAGCACCCGCCGACGTGTGTGCGGTGTCGAATTAATCTACACTACGCCCGTTGTTGCCGTTAGCGTAGTTTCTTCATCCCGGGCATCCGAACCTTATGCGACTCAGCAAGATCAAGCTTGCGGGATTCAAGTCATTTGTCGATCCGACGACCGTTCATTTTCCCAGCAACCTGGTGGGGGTGGTCGGACCGAACGGGTGCGGCAAGTCCAATGTCATCGATGCCATCCGCTGGGTCATGGGCGAAACGTCCGCCCGGCACCTCCGCGGCGAGTCGATGGAGGACGTCATTTTCAATGGCTCCAGCTCCCGGAAGCCGGTGGGTTCAGCAGCAATCGAGCTCTACTTTGACAATTCCGATGGCACCCTCGACGGGCAGTTTGCCAGCTACGCGGAAATCTCGATTCGCCGCACTGTGTCACGTGACGGAACCTCGCAGTACTTCCTGAATAACACCCGTTGTCGTCGCAAGGATATTACGGGGCTCTTCATGGGCACTGGCCTCGGACCGCGCAGCTACGCCATCATCGAGCAAGGCATGGTGTCCCGGCTGGTGGAGGCCAAGCCAGAGGAGATGCGCAGCTATATCGAGGAAGCGGCCGGTATTTCCAGGTACAAGGAGCGCCGCCGGGAAACGGAGACCCGCATGGGTCACACGCGGGAAAATCTGGCCCGGCTGGCGGACCTTCGCGACGAGGTGGAAAAGCAGATCAAGCACCTGCAACGCCAGGCGCACCTTGCTGAGCGGTACCGGGCCCTGAAGCAGCAGGAACGGCAGCTTGAAGCGGAGTTGCTGGCAATTCGGCTAACCGAACTGGACTGCGGCCTCGGCGCGCAGCGTCTGGAGCTTTCATCCCGGCAGACGGCGATGGACCTAGCACTGGCAGGCCAGCGTCAGGTTGAACTGGATATCGAAACAGCGCGTGCCAAACACGTGGTAGCCAGTGATGCTTTCTCCAGGACTCAGGCGGACTACTACGCCGTGCAGGGAGAGATCGCCAGACTGGAGCAGGCGTTAGCCCATGCCCGCGAATTGCGTGAACGGGAATTGCGCGACCTTGCCCAGGCTCGCGTTGAGCTTTCAGCGGTGCTCGTCACCGTTGAGCATGACGGTCACACCCTGGCGGAGATTGATCGCGGGATCGCCGGCTTTGAGCCGGGGCTGGCCGCAGCGCGGGAAGCAGAAGCCGCTGCCATGGCCCTGTTACAGGCCAGCGAAGCTTCCCTGGACGCCTGGCAGGAGCAGTGGCATACCTTCAATCTGGACGTCAAGGAGCAGCAGCAGGCTCGCCAGGTTGAACAGACCCGGCTGGAGCATCTCGAAGCTCACCAGACGCGGCTTGATCGGCAACTGCAGTCGGTCGAAGGGGAGCGCCTGTCGATTTCCGTGGTGGATCTCGAGGCCCGACTGGCCGGACAGGACCGGTTGCAGGCAGACACCCAGCAGCTGATCTCCGCCGAGGCCAAGGCGCTCGAAGACGCCGGCTTCACCCTCAGCAGCCAGCGCGAAGCGGAACAGTGTCTCGGCGGCGACATCGAGCAACTTCGCGGCAAGCTGGAATCACGACGTGGCCGCCTGGATGCGTTGCGGGTGATCCAGAACGCGGCACTTGGGAATGAAGAGGAAATTCTCGCCGGCTGGCTGGCGGCATCCGGGCTCGCCGATCGGAAGCGACTGGTACAGCGGCTGGTTGCCGACTCCCAGTGGACCCGCGCTGTGGAGACGGTGCTGGGCGACTTCTTGCAGGCCGTCTGTGTAGACGATGCCGGGCGGCACGCGGCGTCGCTGCCTGACGCTACGCTGGTCCTTGTCGAGGACGGTGCTGCAGAGCAGGGGACACCCGCTGATTCACTGGCGGCGCGGGTACAGCATGCCGGCAATCTGCACGGCTTGCTGGCTGCAGTTCAGTGTGCGGATTCGGTCGATGAAGCCCTGCGAAGGCGGGATGGCCTTCGTGCAGGGCAGTCGGTGATTACCCCTGATGGTATCTGGATCGGCCCGGGCTGGGTGCGTGTAAATCGCGGGCAGCGTTATGTCGGGATGATGGCGCGGGAGCGCGAGATTCGCGACCTGGACGCCGCCTTGGTTGGTGACGAGTCGCAAATCGCCGCGCTGGGGAAGAACCGCCTCGACCTGCGGGGGAAGATCGAAGCGCTTGAGCGCGAGCGCGATCAAATCCAGCTCCGGCTCGCCGATGCGAATCGGCAAAGCCTGGATTCTGCATCAATGGTGGCCACCCTCCATCAGGATCTTGAGCGCGCACGACAACGTCTTGAGGTGCTGGCGCACGACGGCAAAACAGTCCGAGACGAGCTCACCGAGCTACGCATGGTGATCGAGGAGGCGACGGAGCGGCTTGATGCTGCTGAAAGGCGCCTCAGTGAGCTGGAGCTGCAGCGCCCCGAATTGCGTGAACAACAGGACACCTTGCTGGCAACCTATAACCAGGTGCGTGAGGCTGCCGACGAACAGCGCACGGCTGTTGGCCAGATCGTGATCGAATTTGAGAGCCGGCGGGCGGCGCAGGGCGCGGCGAAGGCGGCACTGGAGCGTGTCATCCAGCAGCGTGATCAGCTGGTCGAGCGGATCACGACACTGGAAACGAACACCCGCGACAGTGAGCCGCCGCTACAGGTCTTCCAGCAGGAACTGGACGGGCAGCTGGCGAGGCAGGTGGAAGTCCAGGCTGAGCTGTCCCGCCAGCGTGACGGCCTGACAGCGGTTGAACAGCATGTGAAAGCAAGCGAAAGTCAGCGTCACGATCTGGAGAAGCGCGTGGCTGCCGAGCGCGAAGGGGTTGAGGCGCTGCGAATGCACGTTCGCGAACTGGAAGTTCGTCGTGAGGCATTGACTGAGCGCTTCGTGGCGACCGGGCTCGTGCTAACCGAGGTAGTGGACCAGACGCCAGCCGACGCGCAGGCCGAGCAGTGGGATGAGCGTCTCGCCCAGACCCGCAAATCCATCGAGCGACTGGGTCCGATCAACCTGGCAGCCATTGACGAGTTTTCCGAGCAATCTGAGCGGAAAACCTACCTGGATTCCCAGCACGCGGATCTGTCAGCTGCCCTTGCGACGCTGGAACATGCCATCCGTCGTATCGACCGGGAGAGCCGAACGCGATTCCAGGAGACCTTCGATAACATTAACTCGGGCCTGAAGCGGCTGTTCCCGCGGCTGTTCGGCGGCGGGCACGCCTATCTGACGCTGGAGGGCGAGGACCTGCTGAGTGCCGGCGTCACGGTAATGGCCCGGCCGCCCGGCAAGCGCAACAGCAATATCCACCTGCTGTCGGGCGGTGAAAAGGCCTTGACGGCCGTAGCCCTGATTTTCTCCATTTTTGAGCTGAACCCGGCGCCGTTTTGCCTGCTGGACGAGGTCGACGCGCCGCTTGATGAGGCGAATGTGGCCCGGTTCTGTGAGATCGTCAGGGAGATGTCCGAGAATGTGCAATTTATCGTCATCACTCACAACAAGACGACCATGGAAATGACGAAGCAGCTGACCGGCGTGACAATGAACGAGCCTGGCGTATCACGGCTGGTGGCGGTCGACATTGACGAGGCCGTCAAGCTCATTGCCAGCTAGCCATTCATGGCCGAGCTTCGCTGGGTTCTCCTGCTCGCCGCTCTGCTGGTGCTGGTGGCGGTTTTTCTCTGGACGCGCTACCGCACGCGCTTGACCGACCGTTTGAAGTTGCCCTTCCGCAGTCCGGAGGCAAGCCCTTCGTCCGCACGTAGCATCCGTCAGGAGCCGGCGGTATCCACGTCGACCGGCGTTCCTGCGCTACCCGCCAAGATAGTCACAATCCGCATTTTAAGCAGGGGTGCCACGCCGTTCCCGGCAGAGCAGCTTGTGCTAGCCCTCCGGGAAGCCGGCCTGCGCCATGGGCGCTACGGAATCTTTCACCACTTTTCGTCGGAGGTGGACGACTCGCCAATATTCAGCGCGGCCAGTCTTACGGAACCGGGGTCATTCGACCTCACGCGATTGCGTACCGACGTGTACCAGGGCGTCAGCTTTTTTTTGGGCTTGCCGGGCCCGGTCGACGGCGTGACGGCGTTCGGTGCCATGGTGACTGCCGCGCGGGCGGTTGCGAAGAGTCTGGATGGCAACCTTGTGGATGAGCTCGGCAGCACTTTCAGCATTCAGCGCGAGCGTTACCTCCGTGAGGAAATCATCCAGTTTCAGCACCGACAGGGGCGTCCCGCCTGACGCCGGCGGTTCTGCCGGTATGGCTTCGAAAGCAAACAGTGCGCGACGGGCAGCAGAACTGCGCAGAGAGCTGGCGGATCACAACTATCGTTATCACGTTCTCGATGAGCCTGCTGTACCAGATTCAGTTTACGACCAGCTGTTTCGCGAGCTCGTCGAGCTGGAGACCCGTTTTCCGGAGCTGATCGTCCCGGACTCGCCTACCCAGCGCGTAGGCGCTACACCCGTGGCCGGCTTTGGGGAGGTTCGCCACGGCGCGCCCATGCTGTCCCTCGACAATGCCTTTTCCACCGAAGATGTTGCGGCCTTCGACAGGCGAGTGCGGGAGCGGCTGGGAGCCGACAACGAAATTCAGTACTCTGCCGAGCCCAAGCTTGACGGGGCCGCGATCAACCTCTGGTACGAGGATGGCGAACTCGTCCGGGCCGCCACGCGGGGCGATGGCACCGTCGGTGAAGATGTTACCCACAACGTGCGCACCATCCGCTCCCTGCCACTGCGGCTGCGCGGCCGGCCAGTGCCGGCCCGGCTGGAGGTCCGGGGGGAGATTTTCATGCCGCGGGAAGGGTTCAGGCAGTTGAACGAAGCGGCCCGCAACGCGGGCGACAAGCCCTTTGCCAATCCCCGGAACGCCGCTGCTGGAAGCCTGCGGCAGCTCGACCCGCGCCTGACGGCCTCGCGGCCGCTGGCCCTGTTCGCCTACGGCATCGGGACCGTGGCTGGCGCCACGCTGTCGACGCGCCACAGCGACACGCTGAAGCGGCTTCAGGACTGGGGCTTGCCTGTCGCCCCGCAGATTGAGGTCGTGACAGGAGTTGGCGGGTGCCTGGCTTACTACGAGAAGATGCTGAAGATGCGCGCAGCGCTGCCATATGACACGGATGGCGTCGTTTACAAGGTGAACGAATACCAGTTGCAGGCCACTCTCGGAACCGTCGCACGGGCGCCACGCTGGGCCGTGGCTCACAAGTTCCCGGCCGAGGAGCAGGTGACCACGGTCGAGGCCATTGAGTTCCAGGTGGGCCGCACCGGCGTCCTCACGCCCGTGGCACGCCTGCGACCCGTATTTGTCGGTGGTGCCACCGTGAGCAATGCCACCCTGCACAATCTCGACGAGATGCACCGCAAGGATGTGCGCGCGGGCGATACCGTAATCGTGCGTCGTGCCGGAGACGTGATACCGGAGGTTGTTTCCGTCGTACTGGAACGGCGGCGCGGGCGGACTTCTGTCGTGAAGCCACCCGATAAGTGCCCTGTCTGTGGCTCTGCGGTGGTGCGAGTGGAAGGTGAGGCGGCCCTACGCTGTACCGGAGGCCTGGTATGCCAGGCCCAGCGCAAGGAAGCACTCCGCCACTTTGCTTCCCGACGGGCGATTAACATCGATGGCCTTGGAAGCCAGCTGATCGAGCAACTCGTCGACCAGGGCATCGTCGCTACTCCGGGCGACATCTTTCGCCTGTCGCTGCCGCAATTGGTCGAGCTTGAGCGCATGGGTGATCGTTCCGCGGCCAAGTTGCTGACGGCTATCGAGAAGAGCAAGGCGACTACTTTTGAACGATTTCTATACGCCCTTGGCATTCCCGAGGTCGGCGAGGCCACGAGCAAGGCCCTGGCGCGGCATTTCGTGCGACTGGATGCCCTGATGGCAGCCACAGAAGAACAGCTCGTAGAGGTGCCGGATGTTGGCACCGTGATGGCCGGCCAGATCGCCGCATTTTTCCGGGAGCCGCACAACCGGGATGTAATCAACGATCTGCGCAAACTCGGCCTGTCATGGGACGAGGCCGACCCACCAGACGGCAGGAGGAGCCTGCCCCTGAAAGGCAAGACCTTCGTCCTCACTGGCACGCTGGAGGCTATGACCCGCGAGGAAGCCGCCGCCAGAATTGAGGCCCTGGGAGGGAAGGTAACCAGTAGCGTGACAGCCAAGACCAGCTACCTGGTCGTGGGGGCTAACCCGGGCTCGAAGCTGGCAAAGGCGGAGAGGCTTGGTGTGGAAGTGGTGGATGAGCAATTCCTGCAGAGGCTGCTTAGGGAGGTTGGTGCACCCTGATTACGGCCCTTGACGAGGTTAAAGACAGATGGATGCGTTGACCTAGAAGTGAGCGCTTCTCTATAGTCAATCTATGGGTGACCGTCCGAGCGATACTGTCTATTCCGTTTTGCTTGCAACACTTCGTCCGATTGCGTCGATGCTTCTGCGATTTGGTGTGACGTATCAAGACTTCGACCGTGTTTGCAAGG
>CAZPNN010000186.1:0-1567 GCA_964587605.1 uncultured Chromatiaceae bacterium | reverse complement strand
GCAGATCAAGCACGACTCCGAGGTCCCGCCCGGCTTGCGCGGATTTGTCGTAGCGGCCCGTCACCCAGCTGCGAATCAGGCTGAGTGTCTGTTCTGCATCGGACCCGTCGTCGGCAACGACGGGAACCGCCGGGACGGCGGTCAACAGCAGACAGGCGATGAAGATCGTCGTTCGAATCTGCCCGTCCCGATCAATGCCACGAATGGTCGGGGCGACAGGAGATGAACCTGCAGTGGGCTGGCTCATACCCGCACGACTTGAGGGCCGCATCCAATTGGCCGCGCTCGAAGCAGGACATGAACCACAACTGCATGGCTTCAGTCAGCGCTGCCAGCGCCGCCGGCCGTGATGCCCCGTGGCTGGCAACGTCGATACCGGGCGAGTGGGCAATGACCACGGTACCTTCCTGCTCGTAGCGGACGGGCAGGCGAACGCTGAACTGGATGTGCTGGACGGTTGCCATGGGGAGAATGATGGATGGCAGGACGGGACGGTGCAAGGCTGCGGCGCACACCTGCCCGCCACTAGTGGCCCGAAGTGGCCATAATCCCGCGCTTCCCGGCGCGGAGCGACCTACAGGGAAGTTTTTGGAGGTTCGGGGCATGGGGTACCCCGACCACTGTCCCTTAGACTGTCCCTCAGGATTTCTTTTGGCATCAAGAGAAGTCGAGCGGAAATGCCAAGTAATTGACTGATCTCACCATTATTGGTCGGGGCGACAGGATTTGAACCTGCGACCCCCTGCACCCCATGCAGGTGCGCTACCAGGCTGCGCCACGCCCCGTCCCTGAATGGTCATTGATCAGTCAAAAAACCGCTTGAACGGCGGTCGAAATGATACCCGAAATAAGCCGCCTCGCGCGGGCTCAGCGTCGCAGTAAACGGAGGACCTCTTCGAGCTCCTGACGCAACTGGCGAATGATCTGCTGGCTCTGGCTCAGGTCCGTGCGGGATTCCTCGCCCGTGAGCTTCTGACGGGCACCACCGATCGTAAACCCGTCGTCATACAAGAGGCTGCGAATCTGCCGAATGATCAGTACGTCCTGCCGCTGATAGTAACGGCGGTTGCCACGACGCTTGACGGGCTTCAGCTGTGGAAATTCCTGCTCCCAGTAACGGAGCACGTGCGGCTTCACCGCGCACAGTTCGCTGACCTCGCCAATCGTGAAATAGCGTTTGCCCGGGATCGGGGGCAGGTCGTCGTTATTCCCCGGCTCCAGCATATGCTTCTACTCGGGCTTTCAGTTTTTGTCCGGGACGAAACGTGACAACACGCCTCGCCGTGATTGGGATTTCCTTGCCCGTTTTTGGATTCCGCCCCGGCCGCTGGTTTTTATCCCGCAGGTCGAAGTTGCCGAATCCGGAGAGCTTGACCTGCTCTCCGCTCGCGAGCGCCGCCCGCAAATCCTCAAAGAAGAGTTCCACGAGTTCGCGCGCTTCGCGCTTGTTGAGCCCCAGTTCATTGAACAGGGACTCCGCCATGTCCGCCTTGGTGAGAGCCATGCTCATCTATTCACTCTCTTCTTGTTATTCTCTTATCGTGGCACCGAAATCCGAGGCCAGCCG
>CAZPNN010000185.1:0-7915 GCA_964587605.1 uncultured Chromatiaceae bacterium | reverse complement strand
GAAAAGCCGAAGGTACTGTCAATACTCTTCCCGTTACGCAGGGCGCACAGGCTCGCGCCACTGCCGAGGTGCGCCACGATGACGCGACCGCCGGCGATCCCGGGAGCGACCTGTGGCAGCATCGAGGCGACGTACTCGTAGGACAGGCCGTGAAAGCCGTAGCGCTGCAGACCGGAGCGGCAGATCTCGCGGGGCAGCGGCACCACCTCGGCGACAGCTGGCTGGCCGCGATGGAAGCTCGTGTCGAAGCAGGCGACCTGGGGCACGCCCGGCATGCGCTCCCCGATTGCTTCGATCGCCGCCAGGTTATGGGGCTGGTGCAGCGGCGCCAGGGGCGTCAGTTCGCGCAGCTCCGCCAGCACTCCGGGCGTGACGACAACCGGGCCCGCGTGGCGGGGGCCGCCATGCACGACCCGGTGTCCGACGCCAAGCACGCGCCCGCCACCACAGGTGGTCCGCAGCCAGGCCAGGAGCGTGTCGAGCGCGCCCCGTGCATCACGCACGCTGGCGTCAAGCGCCTGCTCGGCCAGGACCTTGCCGTCCGCATCCCGCGCCTTGAAGCGCGGCGCGGTGCCGATGCCCTCGATCTGGCCGCGAGCCTCGACGCGCCAGGGCCCGGGCCCGGGACCGGGCCCGGGACGGCCGTAGACGCAGAACTTCAGGCTCGAGGAGCCGGCATTCAGGACCAGGATGTGCTCGCCCACTGCTCAGGCCCCCTTAAGCTTCGCCTATGGATTCAAGGAACGAACGCCGTGGGCGTGCGCCGCACGTGCCAGATACCGTCACAGTACTCGCGGATCGCCCGGTCGGAATAGAACTTCCCGGCGCGGGAGGCATTGAGGATCGACATGCGGGCCCAGCGGCCCGGATCGCCAAAGGCGCGCTCCGCCTCGGCCTGCGTATCCACATAGGCGCGGTAGTCGGCGAGCAGCAGGTAGTCGTCCCTGTCGAGCAGGTGATCGAGTAGCGGCCGGTACAGCGACCGGTCGCCGCGGGCAAAGCTGCCATCGGCGAGCGAGTCGAGGGCGGCGCGCAGGTCGGGGTCCCGCTCGTAGTGATCCCGCGGCCGGTAGCCCTGGGCCCTGACAGCCTGTACCTCGTCCGCCGTGAGCCCGAAGAGGAAGAAGTTCTCTGCACCCGCCTCGGCGCGGATCTCCACGTTGGCCCCGTCGAGGGTGCCGATGGTGACCGCGCCGTTCAGCATGAATTTCATGTTGCCCGTGCCGGATGCCTCCTTGCCGGCCGTCGAGATCTGCTCGGACAGGTCGGCTGCCGGGTAGATCTGGTGCGCGTTGCTCACGTTGAAGTTTGGCAGGAACGCAACCTGCAGCCGGCCGGCAATTACCGGATCATTGTTGACGACCTCGGCAACGCCATTGATCAGGCGGATGATCAGTTTCGCCATGCGGTAGCCGGGGGCCGCCTTGCCGGCGAAGACGAAGCAGCGGGGCGCCAGCGTCAGTCCCGTTTCTCGCAGCAGCCGCTGGTAGAGCGTGATGATGTGCAGCACATTCAGGTGCTGGCGCTTGTACTCGTGGATGCGCTTGACCTGGATGTCGAAGAGGGCGTCCGGGCTCACGGCCTTGCCGATGACCTCGGCGATACGCTGCGCAAGGGCGGCCTTGTTCTGCCGTTTCACCCGACTAAAGCGCTCCTGGAAGGCCGCATCACCCGCCACGGCCTCCAGGCCGCGCAGCCGCGCTGGCTCGGTGACCCAGTCGCTGCCGACCGCCTCGTCGAGCAGCCGAGCCAGGGCCGGGTTGCCGAGCGCCACGAAGCGCCGGGGCGTGACGCCGTTCGTCACGTTCCGGAACCGCCCGGGCCAGAGTTCCGCGAAGTCGCGCAGCACGGTCTGCCGCAGGAGCGAGCTGTGCAGCTCGGCCACGCCGTTCACCGCGTGGCTGCCGACAGTGGCGAGGTGCGCCATGCGCACGCGCTTGTCGCCGGCCTCATCTATGAGCGACATACGGGATACGCGCGCGTCATCACCCGGAAATCGCTGCCTGACTTCGTCAAGAAAGCGACGATTGATCTCGACGATGATCTCCAGCGGTCGGGGGAGCAGGCTCTGGAAGAGCGGCAGGCCCCAGGTTTCCAGCGCCTCGGGCAGCAGGGTGTGGTTCGTGTAGGCCAGCGTCCGCTGCGTGATGTCCCAGGCCTCGTCCCAGTGGAGCCCCTTCTCGTCTATGAGCAGGCGCATCAGTTCGGCCACGGCGATGGACGGGTGCGTATCGTTCAGCTGGGCGGCGAAGAGCTCGGGCAGGCGGGTCACCGGCTCGCGCTTGATGTCCATCAGTCGCAGCATGTCCTGCAGGGAGCAGGACACGAAGAAATACTGCTGGGAGAGTCGCAGGCGCTTGCCGATTTCCGGCTGGTCATTGGGATAAAGCACCTTCGAGAGGGTCTCCGAGAGCACCTTCTCGGCGACGGCGCCGTAGTAGTCACCGACCTGGAAGTCATCCAGGTCGAAGGACTCCACCGCCTCGCTCTTCCACAGCCGCAACGTGTTGCAGGTATTGACGCGGTAGCCTGGCACCGGGGTGTCGCAGGCGACGCCCTTGACCTGGCGGCCCGGTATCCAGCGCACCCGGTAGTGGCCGTCCGGATCCGTGCCGGCCTCGGTGTGGCCGCCGAAGCTGACGTAGTAGCAGACCTCGGGCCGGACCAGCTCCCAGGGGTTGCCCTTCTGCAGCCACTTGTCGGTGACCTCGACCTGCCAGCCGTCGCGGATCTCCTGGTCGAAGATGCCAAACTCGTAACGGATCCCGTACCCGATCGCCGGGACTTCGAGGGTGGCCAGGGAGTCCAGGAAGCAGGCGGCAAGCCGCCCAAGCCCGCCGTTGCCGAGGCCCGGTTCTTCCTCGAGCGCCATCAGCGTTTCCAGGTCGAGGCCCAGCGAGCGCATGGCCTCGCGGGCGTTGGCCTCGATACCTAAGTTAAGGAGGTTGTTGCCCAGTTGCGGGCCGATCAGGAACTCGGCGGACAGGTAGCAGGCAATCTTGACGTCCTTCACCGCGTAGGCGCGCACGGAGGCGACCCAGCGCGCCAGCATCCGGTCCCGGATGCTGGAGGCGAGGGCCATGTACCAGTTCCAGGGCGTCGCGATGTCGGGGTAGCGTCCCTGCAGGAAAACCAGGTTGTCGAGTACCGCCTGCCGGAGGTCCTCCACGGTGGTGCCGGTGCGGGAAGGGTCGCTGCCCTGGGCGACTACCGTGCTCATGCTGGCTCGTGATCCCCCGACGCTCAGTAGGGCCAGACCCAGTTGGTGATCTCGGCGCGGTCAGTGCCGTGGGTGTGGGCGTAGTTCAGGTTGGCGATGATCGCGTCCTTCATTTCTTCCTTCAGGTGCGCCGCGCGGATGGCCAGGCCGGGAACCCGGTCGATCACGTCGATCACCAGGTTGAAACGGTCGATCTGGTTGATGATCGCGAGCTCAAGTGGCGTGTTGATGTTGCCCTTCTCCTTGTAGCCCCGGACGTGGATGTTCTCGTGGTTGGTGAAGCGGTAGGCCAGCTTGTGGATCAGCCAGGGGTAGCCGTGGAAGTTGAAGATCACCGGCTTGGTGGTGGTGAACAGGCTGTCGAACTCCCGCGGGGTGAGGCCGTGGGGGTGCTCGCTCGCCGGCTGCATCTTGTACAGGTCAACGACATTGACGAAGCGCAGCTTCAGGTCCGGCAGCCGCTCGCGGAGGATGGCGGTGGCAGCCAGCGCCTCGAGCGCGGGCACGTCGCCGCAGGCCGCGAGCACCACATCGGGCTCGACGCCTTCATCGTTGCTGGCGCGGCGCCAGATGCCGATGCCCTTGGCGCAATGCACGATGGCCTCGTCAATGGTCGAGAACTGCATGTGCTTCTGCTTGTCGGCGACGATCACGTTGATGCAGTCGGTCGAGCGCAGGCAGTGGTCGGCGATCACCAGCAGGCAGTTCGCGTCGGGCGGCAGGTAGATGCGGGTCACGCTCGGGCTCTTGTTGGTGACCACGTCGATGAAACCCGGGTCCTGGTGCGAGAAGCCGTTGTGATCCTGGCGCCAGACGGTGGAGGACAGCAGGATGTTCTGCGAGGCCACGGAGGCTCGCCACGGCACGTGGTTCTTGCAGATGTCGAGCCACTTGGCGTGCTGGTTGAACATCGAGTCGATGACGTGGGCGAAGGCCTCGTAGGTGTGGAAGAAGCCGTGCCGGCCCGTGAGCAGGTAGCCCTCCAGCCAGCCGAGCAGCGTGTGCTCGGAGAGCATCTCCATCACCCGGCCGTCCCGGGAGAGTTCGCCGCCGTCGGCGTCCTCCGGCAGCAGGTCGGCCATCCAGGCCTTCTTCGACGCTTCGTACACCGCCTGCAGGCGGTTCGACGCCGTTTCGTCCGGGCCGAAGACGCGGAAGTTGGTCATGTTGTTGCGCATGACATCCCGCAGGAACTCGCCGAGCGGCCGCGTGTTGTCGTGGCGGGTGGCGCCGGCAGCCGGCACCTTGACCGCGTAGTCGCGGAAGTCCGGTAACCGGAGGTCCTTGCGCAGCAGGCCGCCATTGGCGTGCAGGTTGGCGCTCATGCGCCGCGTGCCCTTCGGGGCGAGTTCGCGCAGCTCCGGGACCAGGCGTCCGCTCTCGTCGAAGAGTTCCCGCGGCTGGTAGCTCTTCAGCCAGTCCTCCAGCAGCTTGAGGCTCTTCGGGTTCTCCCGCACGTCGGAGAACGGCACCTGGTGGGACCGCCAGGAACCTTCGGAATTGTGGCCTTTGACGGTCTTCGGTCCCGTCCAGCCCTTGGGCGAGCGCAGCACGATCATGGGCCAGCGCGGCCGCTCGGTGCTCCGGCCGGTGCGGGCCTTGCGCTGGATGGCGCGGATTTTCGCGACCACCTCGTCCAGCGTGGCGGCCATCTTCTGGTGCATCTCCGCCGGGTCCGAGCCCTCGACGAAATACGGCGTGTAGCCGTAGCCAGAGAACAGCGCCTCCAGTTCCTCGTGGCTGATGCGGGCCAGGATGGCCGGGTTGGCGATCTTGTAGCCGTTGAGGTTGAGGATGGGCAGTACCGCGCCGTCGCGGGCGGGGTTCAAGAACTTGTTGGAATGCCAGGCCGTGGCGAGCGGCCCGGTTTCCGCCTCGCCATCGCCGATCACGCAGGCCACGATCAGGTCCGGGTTGTCGAAGGCCGCGCCGTAGGCGTGGGACAGGCTGTAGCCGAGCTCGCCGCCCTCGTGGATCGACCCCGGTGTTTCCGGGGTCACGTGGCTGCCGATGTGGCCGGGGAAGGAAAACTGCTTGAAGAACTTCTGCAGTCCCTCGAGATCTTCGCTGCGGTCCGTGTAGACCTCCGAGTAGGTGCCCTCGAGATAGGCGGGCCCAAGCACGCCCGGCGCCCCGTGCCCGGGGCCGGCCATGAAGATGACATCCAGGTCGTCGCGCCTGATCACGCGGTTCAGGTGGGTCCAGACGAAGGAGAGGGCAGGGCTCGCGCCCCAGTGGCCGAGCAAGCGGTGCTTGACGTCCTCGATCGTCAGCGGTTTGCGCAGCAGCGGGTTGTCCCGCAGGTAGATCATGCCGACGGCCAGGTAATTGCACGCGCGCCACCAGGCGTGCAGCCGGGCGAGTTCGGTGGCAGTGAGGGGGCCGGCGGTCTTCGCCTTGCTGGCGGGTCGGGCTTTGCGCGCAGTCTTGCTCGCCATGCGGAGTCTCCGTTGGTCGTGGCTAAATTGATATCTGGCAGTGGTGCGAAACCAGGTTGGGGAACCGACCTTAGCCGCGCTTACGGGGTCTGACAATAGGTAGTCAGCACCTCGTCAGCGCACACGGTTGCCGATGAGTCACTTTGTTCACATACTCCGCGGTAACCAACCAGGGGACGCAGGCTAATGACGGCGAAGATCACCGGCGTGCACGACGGCATCCTTACTCTGGTGGTCAGCGGCCGCCTCACCCAGCAGGAACTCGCCGCCTCCCAGGCGGAAGCCGCGCGCATCATCGATGCCACGGGCAAGATCCGCTTTCTGGTGCTCGCCGAGGACTTCGCCGGGTGGGAGAAGGGCGGGCAGTGGAGCGACTTTTCCTTCCAGCAGCAGCACGACGACGACATCGAGCGCATGGCGATCATCGGCGAGGAGCAGTGGCGGGACCTCACCCTGCTGTTCACGTCCCAGGGGTTGCGGCCGTTTCCCATCGAGTACTTCGTGCCGGCGCGGCTCGCCGAGGCGCGCGCCTGGCTGGCAGGGAAATAGGGGTCAGACTGCGTTTTCCGAGCGGTTCACCCGTCCGGGGCAGGCAGGTAGACGATGTGGTCGATGGCCCAGTTGGCGATGTCGGGGTAGTCCGGGATCATCCTGAAGTCGACGATCTCGCTCGCCTTCCCGCGCAGCTCGATCTCCATGGGCGCGTAGCGCACGTGACCGAGCCGGTTGCTGCCCTTCACCGTGATCTGCAGGACGCCCGGGACCGTCGTGAACTGGACCCGCCCGCGCAGCCACAGCAGCCGGTCGTTGACGTTGTAGCCCAGGGTGCCGTCGATACAGACGCGCCGTTCGCCGTCGCAGATCAGCTCTTCTTCGGCGAGGTACAGGGTGCGGGAGGCGACGGCGGCGGTGGACGCGATGGCTGCCAGCAGGCCGACAACACCGGCCACCCGGAAATAGGGGTCAGACCCCGGTTTCGCACTTGAGGACTCCGTATTTTTCCAGGTAAATGTCAGTCTGATCCCCATTTATCAGAACCTGAGGGTTGCGCCGGCCATGACCTCCCACTGCAGCAGCAGCTCGCCGCTGCCGCGGAAGGCGCAGCCAGACCCTGTCGGTCCCGAGCCGCAGAAGACGACGCTGTCGCTGTCGAGCACCGAACCCAGCGCCCGACCCTCGACGCGCAGGCCGACGCGGCTCTCGGGGAAGAAGTAGGCCCCGACGCCAATGCCGAATCCGAACACCGTTTCCGAATCGTAGCCGGGGGCATCGGGGCTCAGGTGTGCGGCGCCGATGCCCGCGGCCAGGTACGGCCGCACGCGTCCTTCGCCGCCAACGTAGGTACCGCCCACGAGGTAGTGGGTGATGTCGATCTCGAGATTGGGGTCCACCGTAACGGGCGCCTCGTCGAGGCCGACAGACTGGCGGCTTAAGGAAAACTCCCACTCCGTGTAGGCGCCCCCCAGATCCTGGAAAGGGGCGTTGATGATCAACCCGAGCGTTGAGTCATCGTCGAGGCTGATTTTCTCGCCGGTCTGCTCGCCCGCGTCGTTCTCGCCGTCGATGGAGCCGCCCATGCGGTAACCGATTACCGGCGTGACGGAAACCCGGTACTGGAAGGCCTCCCGGGCCTCGACGGTGGCAGTCGCGGTCAACACGAGGACGGCGACCGGGAACAACAGGATGCGCATTCTGAACTCCGACCAGTGGTGGCCGACGGGAAGTATAGGTAAATAGGGGTCAGACGGTAGTGGCGCCACCCCAAACCATGTTGAGACACCCGTACACGCGTCATCGCTACCGCGTGCTGAAGACCGCGGCCTGCATACGCGCTATCCGGCGTTCATCTGGTTCAGGTAGGCGGGAGTGGTTTTTTTGCCGGGGTGGCGTACCACTGTTCCCGGGGCACCACCTTCGGCTGCGGCGTGTCGCCCTCGTAGGCTGGCGTCATGATCTGCACGCCGTACTCGTTGAAGACATCCAGCACGTTCTGGTGGAGATTCGAGCGGATGGTCGCCATGCCCCGGGCAGTCCCCGAGTACACGTTGAGCTGATAGACCACGGCGAAGTCCCCCAGCTGCCGCTGCAGGATGAAAGCCGGCGGGTCCGGCAGCAGGTCTGGCGTGCGGCGCGCCGCTTCCTCGAGCATCGCGTGCACCTGGCGCCAGGGCACTTCGTAGCCGATGCCGACTTCCGTGTGCAGGACCAGGCCCCGGCTTGCCGCGAGGGCGCTGTAGTTCACCAGCTGCGTGTTGAT
>CAZPNN010000184.1:0-1581 GCA_964587605.1 uncultured Chromatiaceae bacterium | reverse complement strand
TGATTCCACACTTCCCGAGGCGCACTGACGATGGCCACCGATTTCTTCCAGCAGCAGGATTCGGCCCGGGGAAGCACCGGTCGGCTCGTGGTTTACTTCGTCTTGGGAATCCTGATTCTGGTTGCCTTGGTCTATGGGCTGTTGCTTGCGTTCATGAATTATGGCGGCGGCGGTGCGCTGTCTTGGTGGCAGCCTGAGTTGCTTTTGACCGTTGCTGCCGGGGTGGGCATTATGGTCGGCGGCACGAGCGTATTTAAAGTGGCCCAGCTCTCATCCGGCGGCAAAGCCGTTGCCCTGATGATGGACGCTGTCGAGATCCCCGGCACGACCACCGACCCGCGGCAGAAGCGGCTGCTCAACGTCGTCGAGGAAATGGCCATCGCTGCGGGAGTGCCGGTGCCTCCCGTCTATATTCTGGATGAGCCGGGCATCAACGCCTTCGCGGCTGGCTATGCTCCGGGAGACGCCGTGGTCGCCGTCTCCCAGGGCTGCCTTGATTACCTCACCCGCGACGAGCTGCAGGGGGTGGTGGCCCATGAGTTCAGCCACATTCTCAATGGCGACATGCGGCTCAATATCCGGCTGATCGGCCTGATTTCCGGAATCATGGTGCTGTCTGTCATCGGACGGGTCATGATGTTCTCGGGCGGCCGGAGGTCATCCAGGTCGGGCGGGGGAGACTCGCGTGGCGGCAACATGATGCTGGCGCTGGGATTGTTCGTGTTGGGCCTGGTGGGAGCATTCTTCGGCCGCCTGATCCAGGCGGCCGTCTCCCGGCAGCGCGAATACCTGGCCGACGCCAGTGCCGTGCAATTCACGCGCAACCCGGACGGCATTGCCGGGGCGCTAAAAAAGATCGGTGGCTTGAAAGAGGGGTCGCGCATCACGAACCCCCGGGCCGCTGAGTTCGGCCACATGTTTATCGCCAACGCCTTCGCCGGCCGTGGCTTGTTTGGACTCCTCGCTACCCACCCACCCCTCGTCGCCCGCATCCAGGCTCTCGATCCCCAATTCAACGGCCAGTTCCCGGGGGTGGTGCAGGTCGCGATCGACCGGCAAGAAACCGAAAGCTCCCGGCCCGGCGGTGGCCCGCCGAGGCTGCCGGGGCTGGCGCAGGTGCCGCTGCCGATTCTGGGGTTCGCCGACGGAGCGGCGGCAAGGGTCGGCCACATCGACGCGGAAGAAGTAAGCCACGCCCATGCGCTGTATGCCAGTATCCCCGACGCGATCCGCGACGCCACCCAGGAACCGTTCAGTGCTCGTGCCTTGATCTACGCCCTCCTCCTTGACCCGCGAGCTGAGCTGCGCGACCTCCAACTGGCCCAGGTAAAAGCCAACGCTACGCCAACTGATTTCGCAGAAACCGTGAAATTAGCCGCCCCGGTTCAAGCTCTGGAAGACAGACTCCGCCTGCCCTTGCTGGACTTAGCCATGCCGGCTCTGCGGCAGATGTCGCCCGGCCAGCACAAGACTTTCCGTAACCAAGTCGAGGCGCTTGTAAATGCCGACCAGCGGCTGAGCCTGTTCGAATACACGCTGCGCTGCGTGCTGCAGCGCCACCTCGACGCCCAGTTCCTTCCG
>CAZPNN010000183.1:0-12408 GCA_964587605.1 uncultured Chromatiaceae bacterium | reverse complement strand
CGCCTGCTTAAGGTCGTCGAACTCGATGGCTAGAACGAGCCAGCCAGGCTCAGGGCATGTGCCCCGTCAGGGCTCGCGGGCCCCAGCATCTTCAACGCGTTGAGCAGTTCGGGTGGAGCCTCCGGCCGCGGTTTAGCCGTTCCTGACAGCTCGTAGGAGCGCGGCGGAGTGAACGTCACGGTGCCGGAAATTTCGAGCGGTCCACCGCTATCGGCAATGGCACCGGTGAGTAGCGCCTCCGGTGCCAGGTCCTTCGCATCGAAAGTGATGGCGTAATTGCCGGGCGCCAGCCGGGGGCCTGCCGTCGGTATGGGCAGCACGACGCCCGCAACCTTAAGGCTGCCGATCGCGGTGTCGATTCGGTCTCCATTGAGCTCCAGTCGTTCGAAGCGTGCCGTCAGTTGCCCGCCGTCGCTGCCCGTCGCCGGCGCCAGCCAGGCAACGGGCGCGGCGCCCTCGAGGTCACTGAAGGAAAGGCGGCCGCCGATCGACACCGCAACGCCGGTGTTTACGAAGCCGTCTGGCAACGTGGCCTCCACATCGCCGGCCAGCTGCCCGAGTAGCAGGCGGGCTGGCCGGGCCTGCCACGACACCGGGCCAAGAATGATGCCGTCCATGGCGAGCCGCTGGAGCGAGCCGCGCCAGATGGTGCCGGACACACCGTTGACGGTTTCGGCCGGCACACCGAGGATCACAAGGGCAAACTGCGCCGGAATCAACGCGACGATTGACAGGAGCAGGGCAACGAACCCGGTGCCGGCAAGCAGACGGAACCGGGGCATCGTGTGGCTAGCGCCGGCCGAGCTCGAGCACGAGGTTCGAGTTCACCCGACCGGGCTCTCCGGCGGGATCGAAAGACGCGGACACCGCGCCAAGGCTCTGCGTGGCCTGCACAGTCGCAAGCCAGGCGGTGAGATCATCGAACGGCACGTTCTCCAGTCGGAGGCGCACGCCATTGGCACCCTCGGGCTGATTGCGCTTCAGGTAAGTGCCAAGCCCGTGTTCTCTCGTCGAGCGATCGATGACGACGACCAGGGACTCACCGGATGGCATCGCGGGGCCGGAGCTGCCTTGCGGGCCAAACCGGCGGGCCACCTGTTCGATGTCAGTGAGCAGGTTGCGCTGCTGTTCAACTTCCAGCGCGGCGCGATGGCGGGCCGAGTACAGGGGCTGCACGCCCAGCGCATACACCAGCGCCAGTGCCGCGAAGCCGGCCGCGGCGAGTACCAGCCACTGTTCTCGCTGGGCCAGCTTGTCGAACCATTCTCGGAGCGCTGCCGGGTTCATCACGCTGGCCTCATGCCCCGTTGCCTGAAATGCGGATCCGGCCCTGAATCTCTTCACCCACCGAATTGGACGATTGAATTTCCGCCTTCAGCTTGCCGTTCTCCGTAACGAGCTTGCGTATGCTGTCGAGCGAGTCGGCACTGGGCGCGCGCACCTCAAGCTCCATGATCCCGGCCCGGTAGTTCAGGCCTTCGACTGTGGCATTGCCGGTTTTCGCCACCGCGCCGGCCACGGTCTTAAGCGTCGCCAGAAACTGCCGGGTCGCCGCACCGGACGTAGCACCACTGGCGCCCTGCAAACGCTCATCGACCAGCGCGCGCAGATTGGCGCTCTCGGCCACGCCCGGGAAGGTGAAACTTGCCGCCTGGCGAATAACCGCCTGCAGGTCAGCGCTCTCGCGCTGCAGGCGCCAGGCATCCGCGCCCGTGGCCGCAATCAGTGCCGCGGCGAGTGCGCCGACCAGGGCGGCCGCCAGCCGCCAGCGGGGCCAGTAACTGCCCATGCTCGAGCGCTTCGCGTAGTCCCCCTGCAGCAAATTGACACCGGGGCTGGTGACGACGCCAGCGGCGAGTCGCAGCAAGGCGCCGTCCGGAAGGCGCCGAACCTCAAGGCTCTGGACCCGTTCCTGAAGCTGCTCCCAGACCGTGTTCGGCAGGCCATCAACGGTGGCGTCATAGACCTGGAGGTTGCGCGCTGGCACCGCGCCGTCGACGGCGGCGGGCCGCGGCTGGGCGAGCCATAACTCCAGCATACCGTCGAGTGAGTCAAGCTCGGCAACGACGGAATCGCCACCGGGGTCGCGCAGCAGGGCCTGCTGCTGTTCGAGAATGAGGGTCGAGTTGCCCGCGACGTCGAGGATGCCATCGCTTTCGGCGTAGAGCGCCTGTGGGTTGATGCCGGCAGCGTCGAGCTGTTCCTGCCAGGCAACCATCCATTCGCGTCGCACGACCGCGACCGCCACCTGCTCGTCGGCAAGACGGGATCCGGCAGCGAAGTGGAGTTCTTCGACGTCTTCGGCCATCAGGTCTTCGAGGGCGAAAGGGAGGGCCTGCGCGATCCGGCTGGTGCCCTTCACGGGGACGTCAGCGCGGGTTCGCAGCACTCGCGCCGCGGGCACGAGCACGACCGTGCGCCGGCCGGCAGCCAACGGCGCCGCATTGGCCAGCGGACCTGCGGCGGGGGCCAGGACGCAGGCGCCCGTGGCGTCCACGACAGCCCATTCCGCAAGACCGGCCGCAGGACCGGCCGCGAGACCGGCACCCCGCTCAGACGTGCGGTCGTCGGTCACGAGTCGGATGACAAGAGTCTCACTCATCGGTCATGTCGCCATGCTTCAGTTGGCATCGAAGGTTCGCAGCCGGGTACGGACGTCCTGATCCTTGCGCTCCAGCAGACTGTACATAGTGGACTGGAGACTGCCAATAGACGCAGTCACCGTTAACAGAAACCAGTCACTCTGCACGCCAAGGAGGATCTCGGGCGGGATGGTCTTCCCGCCCGCGGAAAAGTCAGTCGTGAACTCGGCCGGGTCCTCATACGCCTGATTCAGGAACGGCTCGACATCCAGGGGGGTCAGACCCTCTACCAGCGACGCCAGGACGAGGTCCCTGGCGGTATTGATGTTCAGCGTCCGGGCCTGGCCATCGGCGGCTGGCGGCAGGGCACCGACGTAGGGCCGCAACGCTGCGTAGATCTCGGGGGTATAGCCTTCGATCGCCAGCAGTTCGCTCGCCGAGGTGAACCAGTAATTGGCGGACCGATAGGGCGGCAGCCGGCTCGTGTACCGGTCGTCCTCCGCACCCTCCGGCCCGGGGAACTGGTCCTTGTCGATCCAGTCGATGGTGGCATCGGTCAGGGCGCTTGCGGTACCCGGATCCAGCGGTGGGTCGAGCGGCAGTAGCGTGAGCAGGCGCCGGTATTGATTGGCGATTTCCTTGCTGGGTTGGCCATCAGCGCTGATCAGGCCATTGAGATTGAACCGGCCCTGCTGATCCTCGAGCTGGCCCTGGATGGTGCCAACGTCGAGCTCGAACGCGACCGGCCTCGCCCAGTCGTCCTGCAGCGTGTCGATTCTATTGCCTCCCCGGGCGGGAGAGTCCTCGGCGAGCCAGTACTTGGCATAATCCTCACCGGCGAGATTCCACTGCCGCGCCTGGTCCTGCAGCAGGAGCGTCTCGGTGCGGCGCAGATTGATACTCGCCTGCCAGAGCAGGTTTACGGCCAGTACGGTGGCGATGGTAACGACCAGGATCGCGGTCAGCACTGCGATGCCCGCCTGCTTGCCGGGCGGCCGCCCGTTCACCGTGGCACCTCTCACCGTGGCACCTCGAAGAGCCGCTCGATTTCACCCCAGTCCTCAAGGTCGAGCTTGACCTGGATGGCCTGGGGCCGGGAGGCCGCAGCGCCGTCGGCGTTGCGCAGCGGTGGCCATTCCTGCTGCCACTCCCCGGGACCCTCGCTGGTGTCGTAGAAAAGAAACTTCACGTCATTGACGCCCGTGAGCAACTCCTCCGTTCGCGGCGGCTGGCCGAGGGCGCCGACGTCGAGCACCGGCCAGTACTCGCGCAACAGCTTGCCGTCGTCCAGGCGGTACTGCACCCGCTGCAGGGTGCCGCGGTGGGGTAGCATCGCCGGGTTAGGCCAACCACCACGGGTCAGCCTGATCAGGTAGTCGCCACGGCCTTCCGCGAGCAGCGGCAACTCGTGAGCCGTGCCCAGCAGGTCCCGGACGTAGCGCGGATCGGCGCTGCCAAAGTCGGTCGCCATCAGCCGCAGTGCGCGCTGCAGTGTGGCCAGCCTTTCCGCCTGTGCCCTGGTCTGGATTTCCTGGCCGACGATGGCATTGAGTCCACCGAGCGCCATGGCGCCAATGATGGCGAAGATGCCCATGGCGACCAGCAATTCAAGCAGGGTGAATCCCGACTCGGGCTTTGCGGTGATCACATCGTTACTCGGTGACTGGGGGGAGCCATTCGGTGAAGGCCGCAGCGGCCGGCGCCTTCGGCTGACTGGCCAGGAGTCCCGACAGGGTGGTCACGACGGCGTCGGGGCGGTCCGCGAAGGACACGCTGATGTCCACGCGGCGAAAGGCTGCCATCTCGGTCTTCACCACCTTGATGGTGTAGCGCCATGTCGTGCGGGCCATATCAACTTCGTCTGACCGGTCTCCGACTGCCGGAAACTCGCCCAGCAACCTTAGCCGGGTCATTTCGTTCATGGCTACCCAGTGCGCGATGGTCTTGTCGCGAAGTCGGCTGGCCGTCGTCAGGGTCTGGTTCACCTGGCCAAAGGCCGCGATCAGGCCGAGCGCGACGATGACGAGGGCCACCAGCACCTCCAGCAGCGTAAAGCCGCGTTGTGGTGCGGGCCTAGTCATCGCCCTTCGTCAGCTTGGTTGTGCCCTCGATCGTTACGGCAAGGGAATAGCCGCGATCTTCCTCGACGCTGCGCACGCGGATCGCGAAGGCGTCACTGAAGTCCCCGGAGGAAAAGATGAAAAGCTGTGGCTCGTAGCGCTTTTCGACATCCTTTTCGCTGCGCTCGAGGTTGACGGTGCGGCCTTCAATGTCAAGTTCAAGCGCGAAGGCCGGCGGCAATTCGCGCGGGGCAAACACGTCATTCTCGACCGGCACCCACTTGTCATCGGCCGGATCGAACGGGTCGCCGCGTTCGAAAATTGAAAATTCATAACGCCGTGGATAGAGCCTAAGTCCGAGCTCGTGGGACTGGAAGGAGGCGTCCTCGAGGGCGAGTGCCAGTAGCGTCTCCAGCCGTTCGGATTCCCGCCGCAGTTCGCGGTCGGTGCCACCTGCGACGCCCACAGAGAGCGTGAACATGGCGGCCATGATCCCGATGATAAAGACCACTACCAGCAGTTCGAGGAGCGTAAAGCCGGCAGCGCTGCCGGGGTGGGCAGCAGGGCGTGGTCCAGCCACGGACGCGCTAGTTGAGTTCCCAGTTGCCGACATCGGCATCCGGGCCGTCGCCTCCAGGCTGTCCATCCCGGCCGAGTGAATAAATGTCGAACTCACCCTGTTTGCCGGGGTTTTCGTAGATATAGGGCTTGTCCCAGGGATCCCGGGGCAGGCGATCCAGATAGCCGCCTTCCGGCCATTTCTGGGTCGAGTCCTGCGGGGGAGTGACGAGCGCATCAAGGCCTTCCTGGCCCGTGGGGTAGCTGAAGCGATCCAGACGGTAAAGCTTGAGCGCGCTTTCGATGGCGCGAACGTCCTGCTTGACCTTGGCGCTTTGCGCATCATCGATACGGCTGATGACATTCGGCGCGATCAGCGCGGCGAGAATCCCGAGGATTACCACCACGACCATTATTTCGATAAGCGTAAAGCCGCGTGCGGCCCGCAACGAGGTGTTCGCGAACTTCATGAATTGACCCTGCGATTCTGCGATGATCCGCCGCAACCCAAAGCGGCCGATAGCCCATGGGATTATCTGCCACCTGTCCGGCCGTGTCAGCAATTTTCAGCTCAATTTCACCAAGTGCTCCTAAGCTCTCGACAAATAACACTTTCTCCGAGGCTGGAATCCTCGTCACTGGTGTGGGCGACCGGCTTTGCTGTGATGCTCGTCGCACTTCAGTTGCTGCCGGAGGCGTGGCACCGGGCACTCTGGTACGACCGTGCGGCGATCGCTGACGGCGAGTACTGGCGCATTCTGACCGGTAATCTGGTGCATCTCAGCTGGATGCATCTGGCGCTAAACGTCGGTGCACTGCTGATCGGCACGTGGGTTTTCTATCCGGCCCGGACTCCCATTGCCTGGGCCACGGCCCAGATCGTTTGTTCCATTGCCACCAGTGCGGGACTCTATTTCTTCAGCCCCGATGTTTTATGGTGTGTGGGCATGTCCGGCGCCATGCACGGCCTGCTGATGATCGGCGCCATAGACTGGATACGGCAAGGCGATCGCATGGGTTGGGCGCTGGTGGCGATCTGGACCGGCAAACTGGCCTGGGAGCAATGGCAGGGCGCGCTGCCGTTCTCGACGGAGACGGTGGGCACGGCGATTGTCACGGACGCCCATCTCTGGGGCGCTGTGGGTGGATTGCTGTATGTTGCCGCCGAGCAGGTTTATCGGCGCTGGGCATACCGCCCCGTCACTGGCTGACTGACCTGGAGAGTTTGATGCCTGCCACAACCGAGCTTCTGTCACTCGCTGGCGAAACGGCGCTGGTTACCGGCGCATCACGGGGAATCGGCGCAGGAATTGCCGACGCGCTGGGCCGCGCTGGCGCCACGGTAATTGGCACGGCCACCACGGAAGCGGGAGCAGTCGCCATCACGGCACGCCTGCGCACGCAGGGGATTGCCGGACGTGGCCTCGTGCTTGACGCGTCGTCCGCTGATTCGGTGGCGGCGGCGGAAAAGGACATTGCAGCCCGCGAGGGGCCGATTTCGATACTCGTTAATAACGCGGGTATCACTCGCGACAACCTCCTGCTGCGCATGAAGGATGAGGAATGGAATGCGGTGATCGCAACCAATCTCTCGTCAGTATTTCTGACGAGCAGGGTCTTTGTCCGCGGCATGCTGAAGAAGCGCCACGGCCGGATTATCAACATCTCTTCCGTGATTGGTGCCATGGGCAATGCGGGCCAGGCAAATTACGCTGCTGCAAAGGCCGGGATCGTGGGCTTTTCCAAGTCACTGGCGCGTGAAGTCGGCAGCCGCGGGATAACCGTGAACGTGGTCGCGCCCGGATTTATCCAGACCGACATGACGAGCGCATTGCCGGAAGACCAGCGGGAAAAGCTCGCGGCGCAGATTCCCCTGCAGCGGCTTGGGGCCGTGGAAGACGTGGCTGGCGCGGTGCTGTTTCTGGCCTCTCGGGCCGGCGGCTATGTAACCGGCGAGACGCTGCACGTCAATGGCGGCTTGCTGATGACTTGAGGAAAACCTGCCATATAGCCGGCTTTTTAGCACTGCTAGATTGGCCGAGAGCCTTAACTTAGAATACCGCCCGGTCAGGGGGCCGGGTTGGTCTCACGCAGAGGACATATCAGACATGAGCAGCATTGAGTCACAGGTCAAGAGCATCGTAGCCGAGCAACTTGGCGTCAAGGAAGACGAAGTCACGAATCAGGCTTCTTTTGTCGATGACCTCGGCGCCGATTCACTGGATACGGTCGAGCTGGTCATGGCGCTCGAGGAAGAGTTCGAGACCGAGATTCCGGACGAGGACGCGGAAAAGATCAAGACGGTCCAGCAGGCCATCGACTACATCACCCAGCGGGCAGCGGCAGCCTGATCGGCGATCCCCGCTGAGCCGGACCTGCCACGTGGGCCGGTCCGGCTGGCCCGGTAAGTTCGCGGAGCCAGGAACTAATGTCCACCAGACGCGTCGTCGTGACCGGGATGGGAATCATCTCCCCGGTCGGCAATGAACTGGAGACGGCCTGGCAGCAGGTTGTTGGCGGACGCTCCGGCATCGGACCCATCACCGACTTTGACGTCAGCGAGTTCTCGACGCGCTTTGGCGGCAACATCCGCGATTTCGATGCCAGCCAGTACATGCCCGCGAAGGATCTCAAGAAGATGGATCCCTTCATGCAATTCGGGATCGCCGCGGCGTCCCAGGCTGTTGTGCATGCTGGACTGGCAGACAGCGGCTACTCGCCGGACCGCATCGGCGTGGCCATCGGTTCGGGAATCGGTGGTCTTGGCACCATCGAAGCCAATCATTTGCGCTGGCAGGAAGGTGGCCCGCGCAAAATATCTCCGTTTTTCGTTCCGGCCAGCATCATCAACATGATCTCCGGCCACGTCTCCATACAGCACGGGTATCGGGGGCCCAATATCAGCCTGGTCAGCGCGTGTACGACGGCAACGCACAGCATCGGCATGGCGGCCCGGATCATCGTCTACGGCGACGCGGACGTCATGCTCGCCGGTGGGGCGGAGCACGGCATCACGCCACTCGGGCTCGGTGGCTTTTGCGCAGCCCGGGCATTGTCCCAGCGTAATGATGATCCCGCCGCGGCGAGCCGGCCGTGGGACAAAAATCGTGACGGCTTCGTACTGAGCGACGGCGCAGCCTGCCTTGTACTGGAGGAATTTGCATCGGCACGGAAACGTGGCGCACAGATCTTTGCCGAGGTCATCGGTTTCGGAATGAGCGCCGATGCCTATCACATCACGGCGCCGCCGGAGAAGGGCGAGGGCGCCCAGGCCTGCATGGCCGCCGCCCTGAAGGATGCGCACCTCAACCCGGACCAGATCGACTACATCAACGCGCACGGCACGTCCACGCCGCTCGGCGATCTCGCGGAAACACGTGCCGTCCGCGGTGTGTTTGGTGCTCACGCGGGCAAGGTCGCTGTCAGTTCCACGAAGTCGACGACCGGACACCTGCTGGGGGCTGCGGGTGCCGTCGAGGCGGTGTTCTGCGTGCTGGCAATTCGCGACCAGGTGGCGCCGCCGACGATCAATCTCGATACCCCGGATCCGGAGTGTGATCTTGATTACGTCCCGAATACCGCCCGCCGCATGACGATCAACACCACACTCAGCAACTCGTTCGGGTTTGGCGGCACCAACGGTAGCCTGATTTTCCGCCGGATCTGAAGCCAAACCCAATGACCCCGCACGCGGCCGTGGCAATCCAGCCGGTCGAGCTGCCCCACAATTTCGACCTGCTGGCGATGCACACCAGCCAACCAGACCGCTATCCCTTCCTGCTGGAAAGTGTTGCCACTGCCCGTGACGAACACGGAACGGCCCCGGCTTACGACATATTGTTTGCCCTGCCCGGCGAAACACTTCGTCTTGACCGGCACTTTAAGCTTCACGGGCCGCTGGCGAACTCCGACAACCGGTTCCTGGCTGCGCTGGACGCCTGGTGGCGAAGCGTCAGGACGCCAGCGGAGCCAGATGCGTCACTGCCCTTCACAGGCGGCTGGTTCCTGTTTCTGGCCTACGAGCTCGTCAGGCAGATCGAGCCCAGCATCGATACGCCGGCGCCGCTGGCGGGGCCGGTTGCTTTCGCCACCCGGATCCCGGTCGCACTGGTGCGCAATCGCCGGACGAAGCAGGCCTGGATCGTTGCCGAAGATGGCCAGCCACAGGCCACCGAACTCGTGCAGGCGGATATCGCGACGTGCTGCGGACAGTTGCGGGACGCCATCCCCGCCGGGCAGCTGGTCAGCGGAATCATCGAACCGGACCCCGGTGCGTTCCTGGCCGCGGTTGACGAGATTCGACTTCGGATTGCCCGTGGCGACGTCTACCAGGTCAACCTGGCGCGGCACTGGCGCGCGACCCTTGGTTCCAACGCGCAGCCCGCCGATATCTACCGTCAGCTGCGGCGGACGAATCCGGCACCGTATGCCGGTATTGCCACGCTGGATGACTGGACGCTGATCAGTTCGTCCCCGGAACGCCTCGTGCGCAGCCGCGGCGGCGTGGTGGAGGCCCGGCCCATTGCCGGCACGCGGCCGACCGCCGATGATCCGGCTCTGGAGGAGGTGCAGCGGCGTGATCTGCTGGCCAATCCCAAGGAGCGGGCCGAGCACATCATGTTGATCGATCTCGAACGAAACGATCTCGGCCGGGTCAGCCTGCCCGGGTCCGTGGAGGTCGACGAATTCATGGTCGTGGAGTCCTATGCCCATGTGCATCACATCGTTTCCAATGTGCGTGCCCGGCTGCGACCGGAGGTGTCGCCGGGTGAACTGATCGCGGCCATGTTCCCCGGCGGAACGATTACCGGCTGTCCAAAGGTGCGCTGCATGGAGATCATTGGCGAACTCGAGGCCGCACCGCGCGGCCCGTATACGGGTTCCATGGGATACCTGAATCGGGACGGCAGTTGCGATCTCAACATCCTGATACGCAGCTTTCTGGTGCAGGATCGTGCAGTGAGCTTTGCAGCCGGCAGCGGCATCGTTGCGGATTCCGATCCGGTGCGCGAGCTTGAAGAAACGCGCGCCAAGGCCAAGGGTCTGCTGCTCGCGCTTGGGGCTTAGGTCGTTATGGAGCGCTGGTGGATCAATGGGCAACCGGGGCGTCTTATCGACGTCACGGATCGCGGCTTCACCTACGGCGACGGACTGTTCGAAACAATCGCCGTGCGCACCGGACAAGCCCGTTTCCTGGCGCTGCACCTGGACCGTCTTCTGGCCGGTTGCGGTCGACTGCGGATGGCGGTGCCGGAACGCGGGGCCCTTGAGGTCAGCCTGGTGACAGCGGCCCGCGGCATCCGGCACGGCGTTCTCAAGGTCATCGTTACCCGGGGCGCGGGCTCCCGCGGTTATAAACTTCCTGCTGAGCCAGTGACTACGGTGGTCTGGGGCACCATGGAAAGCGAACCGCTGCAGTCCCGGCCAATCGCAATCCGATGGTGTGAGACCATGGCGTCGGCCAATCCGGCAACAGCAGGATTGAAGACACTGGGCCGCCTTGAGCAGGTACTCGCTCGTGCCGAGTGGGACCTGCCGGAAGTGGCTGAGGGACTGATGACCACCACCGACAGGCAACTCGTCGGCGGAACGTCCAGCAATGTTTTTGTGGTGGCCGGAGATCGGGTGCTTACGCCGTTGCTGAACCGTGCCGGTGTTGCCGGGGTGATGCGGCGCGTGGTGCTGGAAGCGGCGCGACAGGCGGGCATCGAGGTTGTCGAGACCGCACTGGCGCCGTCCGAGGTCCACGCCGCAACGGAGCTGTTTGTGACCAATGCGCTGACTGGAATTCGCCCGGTGTGCCGGCTTGATTCGCACGCATGGACGGCCGGGCCTGTCACCCGGCGTTTGCAGGAGTTGCTGGTCACTGCCGGGGTCGGGGAATGCGCCGGAGCAGCCTGATCGCCGTCGTTCTCGCGGTTGTCCTGGCGGCCGGTGCCGGGTTATGGGCGCGTAATTACCTCCGCACGCCGCTGGCTATCCCGGTGGCCGGTTACCGCCTGGACGTCGCTCCGGGCACAGCCTGGTCCGGAGTGGCCCGACAACTGGCTGATGACGGCATCACCCGGAGGCCCGGGATACTGACGGTCTACGGACGGCTGACCGGCGAGTCCGGCCGTATCAAGGCGGGGGAATACCAGGTGTCGCCCGGTGCGACACCGGCGTCACTACTGCGGGAACTGGTTGCGGGTCGCGTCATTCTGCACAAGGCAACGCTGGTGGAGGGCTGGTCACTACGGGACACACTGCGTGCACTGGGTTCCCAGCCAGTCCTTAAACAGACCCTCAAGGCCACCGAGGCGGCTGATCTCGCCCGCGAACTGGGCTTGCCCTGGTCGAGTGCGGAGGGCGCCTTCCTGCCGGAAACCTACCTGTTTTCCCGGGACACTACAGACCGCGAAATACTCCTGCGCGCCCACACGGCACTGACCGAGCGCCTCAATCAGGCCTGGGAATCCCGGCAACCCGATCTGCCGCTGGCCAACCCCTACGAACTCCTGATTCTGGCGTCGATTGTCGAGCGGGAAACCGCCCTGGCAACCGAAAGGCCACTGATCGCCGGTGTGTTCGTCAGGCGACTGCGGTTGGGGATGCGGCTGCAAACCGACCCGACTGTCATCTACGGTCTGGGGTCGCGTTTTGACGGGAACCTGACCCGGCGTCACCTGGAAACGGATTCCCCGTGGAATACCTACACGCGCGCGGGCCTGCCACCAACGCCGATCGCCTTGCCGGGTGGGGCAGCCATTGACGCCGCGGCAAGACCGGCGGACGGCAGCGCGCTGTATTTCGTGGCTACCGGAGACGGCGATGGTAGCCACCGGTTCAGCGCTACGCTTCGGGACCACGAAGCCGCGGTCCGGGATTATCTGGCAGCACAGAAGCGCCAGAAGCGTAACTGAGGAATTCGCAGTGGTGGGCAATACAGTCAGTCAGCGCGGCCGCTTTATCACCGTCGAGGGCATCGAGGGGGTCGGGAAGTCGACCAATCTCGGTTTTATCTCCGGTGAATTGCGGCGGGCCGGACACGCGGTGGTGGAGACTCGCGAGCCCGGTGGTACTTCGCTCGGGGAGCGGGTCCGGGAATTGCTGCTGAGTCCGGCAATGCGGATTGCTCCATTGCCGGAACTGTTACTGATGTTTGCTGCCCGTGCCGCGCATCTCGACGAAGTCATCCGGCCTGCGCTCTCGAGCGGCAAATGGGTCGT
>CAZPNN010000182.1:0-3589 GCA_964587605.1 uncultured Chromatiaceae bacterium | reverse complement strand
AGCCGCGAAGCTGCTCGACATCACGCTGACCGCGCGCGGCAAGTCCGGGGGCGAGAGCATCCCGATGGCCGGCGTGCCCTATCACGCGGCCGAGGGCTATCTCGCCAGGCTGGTGCGCGCCGGCGAGTCGGTCGCGCTGTGCGAGCAGATCGGGGACCCGGCGACCTCGAAGGGGCCGGTGGAACGACAGGTCGTGCGCGTCATCACCCCGGGCACCCTCACCGACGACGCGCTGCTCGACGCGCGGCGCGACAACCTCGTCGCCGCGGTGTGCAAGGGTCCGCGCGGCTTCGGACTCGCCTGGCTGGATCTGTCGGCCGGCCGCTTCTGCCTGACCGAAATCACCACCACGACCGACCTCGACGCGGAACTCGCCCGGCTCGGCGTCGCCGAACTACTGGCGGAAGAAAGCGTGCAACTCGACCGTCTCGACGACCGCATCGCCCGCCACCCGATGCCGCCCTGGCACTTCGACGCCGAAACCGCCACGCGCCTGCTCTGCACGCAATTCGGCACGCGCGACCTGGCCGGCTTCGGCTGCGCGGACCTGACCGATGGCCTGCGCGCCGCCGGCTGCCTGCTGCAATACGTGCGCGACACCCAGCGCAACGCCCTGCCCCACGTGCGCAGCATCGTCGCCGAACGGCACTCGGACGCGCTGCAGGTGGACGCCGCCAGCCGCCGCAATCTGGAACTCGAGTCCAGCCTGAGCGGCGACGCCTCCTTAAGCCTCGCCGCCGTGCTCGATCATTGCGGCACGACGATGGGCAGCCGGCTGCTCCGGCGCTGGCTCAACCGGCCACTGCGCGACCAGAACGTTCTGCGCCTGCGCTACCAGGCACTCGACAGCCTGCGAGCGACGAGCGACGACGCGCTGCGCGACCCATTGCGCGACATCGGCGACCTGGAGCGAATCCTGTCGCGCATCGCGCTCGGCTCGGCCCGACCGCGCGATCTCGCCCAGCTGCGCACCGCCACCGGCCTGGTACCGGAAATCGACCAGCACCTGGCAGCACTCGATTCACCGCTGCTGCACGAGCTGCGCAGCCGTCTCGGCGACCACGGCGCCACGCACGCGTTGCTGGCGCGCGCGCTGATCGAGCAACCCCCGCAGCTGATCCGCGACGGCGGCGTGCTCGCGACGGGCTACGACACAGCACTCGACGAGCTGCGCGACATCAGCGAGAACGCCGACCGCTACCTGACGGATCTCGAAGCGCGCGAGCGGGCGCGCACCGGCCTGCCGTCGCTGAAGGTCGGCTACAACCGCGTGCACGGCTACTACATCGAATTGTCGCGTGGCCAGGCCGCGCAGGCGCCGGACGATTACCAGCGACGCCAGACGCTGAAAGGCGCGGAGCGCTACATCACGCCCGAGCTGAAGGATTTCGAAGGCAAGGTGCTGTCGGCGCGGGATCGTTCGCTGGCGCGCGAAAAGGAACTGTACGGCGAGCTGCTGGCGACCCTCGGCGGCGGCCTGCTGGAGCTGCGAGAGCTCGCCGCCGCGATTGCCGAACTGGACGTGCTGGCAACGCTGGCCGAGCGCTCGCGCACTTTGAATTACTGCCGGCCGGACTTGAGCGACGAGCCGGGCCTGCGCATTCGCGGCGGCCGGCACCCCGTCGTGGAGCAGCTGCTGAAGGCGCCCTTCGTCGCCAACGATCTCGAACTGCACGATGACCGCCGACTGCTGGTGATCACCGGCCCGAACATGGGCGGCAAGTCCACCTACATGCGGCAGGCGGCGCTGATCGCGCTGCTGGCCCACATCGGCTCCTTCGTGCCGGCCGAGAGCGCCACGTTTGGCCCTCTGGACCGCATCTTCACGCGCATCGGCGCCGCCGACGATCTCGCCGGCGGCCGCTCGACCTTCATGGTCGAGATGACGGAGACGGCGAACATCCTGCACAACGCGAGCGCGCAGAGCCTCGTGCTGATGGACGAGATCGGCCGCGGCACGAGCACCTTCGACGGCCTGTCGCTCGCGTGGGCCGCCGCGCACCACATCGCCGAGCAGGTGCGGGCCTTCACGCTGTTCGCCACGCACTACTTCGAGCTGACGGCTCTCGCCACCGAACTTCCCGCCTGCGCCAACGTGCACCTCGACGCCACCGAGCACGGCGACCGCCTGGTTTTCCTGCACGCCGTGAAGGACGGCCCCGCGAGCCAGAGCTACGGCCTGCAGGTCGCAGCACTCGCCGGCGTGCCGAGCACGGTGATCAAGCGCGCCCGCCATTACCTGCAACGCCTGGAAACCGAGTCGGCCGCGCACCGCGACGCGCGGACGCCGCAGCGGGAACTGGACCTCAGCATACCGGCCGCCTCACCTGATGCCGAGCCCGATGCGCTCCGCGAGGCGCTCGACGCGATCGATCCGGACGCGCTGACACCGAAGCAAGCGCTCGACGCGCTGTATGCGCTGAAGAAAAAAGGTACCGGACCTTAGTTTTGTTAGTTGTTTGCCGATCCCGAACAACTAACAAAACTAAGGTCCGGTACCTTCTGCGCCTTCTGCGCTTTTGTAAGCCGGCGACTGGCGATTGAACATCCCGTGGCGGAGAAAAAACGCCGTCTGCAACGCGATTTCCGGCGACACGAGGAAGCCGGTGTGCGTCACCGGGTAGATGAGGTGATCCTTCAGCCACGGCATCTTCGTTTCATCGGCAGCGATCGTGCCGTCGTTCGGTTCCGGCAGGACGCCCAGCATCATGCCAGCACCGATGCTCGTGCTGCCGGC
This sequence comes from uncultured Chromatiaceae bacterium, assembly GCA_964587605.1. Lineage (GTDB taxonomy): Bacteria > Pseudomonadota > Gammaproteobacteria > Steroidobacterales > SHZI01. The sequence goes on along the minus strand of CAZPNN010000182.1, from coordinate 852 downwards.
GATCGAGCCCACTTCGCGGTCGGGTTTGTAGCCGTTCAGCACCGGGCCCACGAGGCCCTCGCGACCGGTCTGGCCGAGTATGGCCGCGCCGAGTTCACCGAGTCGCGAGAGTTGTTCTGCCGCCCGGCTGCCCCGGAGCGGTGCGCCGAGGCAGACCACGCGACCCGGCTTTTCGAAGGGCCGCCGTTGCAGTGCTGCCAGGGCCATCACGCCGCCGGTGCTGTGCCCCACGAGATGCACGCGGGGCGACTCGATCTTGTCGAGCGCGTCGCGCAGCCGGTCGGCGTTGGCGTTGAAGCCGGCCTCGAAGGTGCCGTACTGGAAGAGCACGGTCGGGTAGGCGTGCTCGTCGGACAGGCGGTGACGGAGCAAGCCGGCTTCGGCGCCGTTCATCCACAGGCCGTGGATGACGACGACGGTTTCAGCGGGAGCAGGCTCAGGCGCCACGGGGGAGACCCCCTCGTCGCTGAGACGCTCCTCGAAAGTCTCCCCCGTGGCGCCTGAGCCTGTTCCACACCGTCACCCTCAGGGTTTCCCGGGCTCGCGGATCCGGATGCCAGTTTCGCGCAACTGCTGTGGCGACACCGCGCCGGGCGCCTCGGTGAGCAGGCAACTGGCCGTCTGCGTCTTGGGGAAAGCAATCACGTCGCGGATGTTTTCAGTGCCTGCGAGCAGCATCACCAGGCGATCCAGACCGAAGGCGATACCGCCGTGGGGCGGCGCGCCGTACTTCAGCGCGCGCAGCAGGAAACCGAATTTGCTCTCCGCCTCCTCGGGCGTGATGCCGAGGATGCGGAACACGGCCGACTGCATCGCGGAACTGTGAATGCGGATCGAGCCACCACCGATCTC
>CAZPNN010000181.1:0-3490 GCA_964587605.1 uncultured Chromatiaceae bacterium | reverse complement strand
CGTCCGCGGCATGCGGACACCGAGAACCGCCTGCACCGAGTACAGCACGGCGATCAGCCAGCCAAGAATCTTCGCCATCACTTTCCCCGGTAGGAGCGGCTTCAGCCGCGACTGCGGGCCACGGTGTACGTTGTCGCGGCTGAAGCCGCTCCTACTCCAGTTGTTGTTTCAGCAGGTCATTGACCTGGGCCGGATTCGCCTTGCCACCACTCGCCTTGATGATCTGGCCGACGAGAAACCCCAGGACCTTGGTTTGACCGGCCCGGTACTGCTCGACCTGGGCCGGGTTCGCCGCCAGCACCTCGGCCACTAGTTTCGACAGCGCACCGCTGTCGCTGATCTGCGTAAGCCCGCGCTGCTCCACCACCTGCTCCATCGGCGGCGCATCACGGCTGAAAGCAAATTCCTCGATGAGTTCCTTGGCGCTGTTGCGCGCGATGACGCCTTCGGTCGCCATGCGCAGCACGGCAGCCGTCGCCGGCACGTTGACGCCGGCCGGCGTCCTTTCGGCATCAAACAGGCTGAAAAGCTGGCTTTGCAGCGTATTGGCAGCGGCCACCGGCTGGCGAGACTCCCGGGCCAGCGCGTCGTAGAGTGCCGCCACTTCGGGATCGGCCGCCAGCACGTCGGCCGTGTCCGGCTTCAGGCCGTAGTCCTGCACCCAGCGCTCGCGCTTCGCGTCGGGAAGTTCCGGCAACTCGCGACGCGCCTTGGCGATGAATGCCTCGTCCAGCACCACGGGCAGCAGATCCGGGTCGGGGAAATAGCGGTAATCGTTGGCCTCCTCCTTGCTTCGCATGGGCCGGGTTTCGTCCCGGTCCGGGTCGTAGAGGCGCGTCTCCTGGACCACGGTGCCGCCACTCTCGAGCACCTCGATCTGCCGGTCGATCTCGAAGAGGATGGCCCGCTCCAGAAAGCGGAAGGAATTGAGATTCTTGGATTCCGTGCGCGTGCCGAGCTTTTCGGTGCCCGTCCGGCGGACCGACACGTTGGCATCGCAGCGGAAGGAGCCTTCCTGCATGTTGCCGTCGCAGATGCCGAGGTAGCGCACGAGCTGGTGCACCTTCTTCATGTACGCAACCGCTTCCTTCGCCGAACGCAGGTCGGGCGCAGAGACAATCTCCAGCAACGGCGTGCCCGCCCGGTTCAGGTCGATGCCCGACAGGCCCGCGAAGCTCTCGTGCAGCGACTTGCCGGCGTCTTCTTCGAGGTGCGCGCGGATCACGTGAATCGAGCGGGTGCCGCCGCCGTCCTGCTCGATGCTGATCCGGCCGTCGTGAACGATCGGCAGTTCGTACTGGCTGATCTGGTAGCCCTTGGGCAGATCCGGGTAGAAGTAGTTCTTGCGCGCAAAAACGGAGCGCGGCGCCACTGTGGCGCCAATGGCAAGGCCGAACCGGGCCGCCATGCGCACGGCCTCGCCGTTCAGCACCGGCAGGACGCCGGGGTAGCCTAAGTCGACGAGACTGGCCTGGGTGTTCGGCGCGGCGCCGTAAGCCGTGGAAGAACCGGAAAAGATCTTGCTGCGCGTGGCGAGCTGCGCATGGATCTCGAGGCCGATGACCGTTTCCCAGGTCATGGCGGCGGCAATCGCGTGTGCCAGTCGGTCTCGCGCTGGAAAGCGTGGCCAAAATTAAGCAGCGCCGCCTCGCCGAAGTGCGGGCCAATGAGCTGCAGCCCCACCGGCAGGCCGCCGGACATTCCGCACGGCACCGACATGCCCGGCAACCCGGCCAGGTTTACCGAGATCGTGTAGATATCGTTCAGGTACATTTGCACGGGATCGTCGACCTTCTCGCCGAGTCTGAAGGCGGGCGTAGGCGCGGTCGGGCCCGCTATCACATCGACGTCGGCGAAGCTGCGGCGGAATTCGTCGGCGATGAGGCGGCGGACCTGCTGGGCCTTCAGGTAGTAGGCATCGTAGTAACCGGCGGACAGCACGTAGGTGCCCGTGAGTATCCGGCGCTTGACCTCGGCACCAAAACCCTCGCCTCTGGATTTCTTGTACAGCTCTTCGAGAGTGGTGGCGCCGGCGTGCCGGTGACCGAAGCGCACGCCGTCGAAGCGCGACAGGTTCGACGAGCACTCGGCTGGGGCGACGATGTAGTAGGCAGGCACTGACAGCGCGAGACTCGGCAACGAGATTTCCGTAAGCGTGGCGCCCAGCCGCTCGAAGACTCCAAGCGCCTCGCGAATGGCAGCGGCCGAAGCGGGCTCCAGCCCGGAGTCAAAAAATTCGCCGGGCACCCCGATGCGCTTGCCCTTGAGCGAGGTGCCGAGACCAGCAACGTAGTCCGGGACCGGCTGTTCAGCAGATGTGGAGTCCCGGGGATCGAAGCCCGCCATGCTGGCAGTCAGTAGCGCCGCGTCTTCGGCGGTGAGGGTCAGTACACCCGCCTGGTCCAGGCTGGAGGCGAAGGCGATCATTCCGTACCGCGAGACCCGGCCGTAAGTTGGCTTGAATCCCGTGATGCCGACCAGCGCGGCAGGCTGGCGGATCGAGCCGCCGGTGTCCGTGCCCGTGGCGGCGGGCACCAGGCCGGCGGCCACGGCCGCCGCGGATCCACCGGACGAGCCACCCGGCGAGCGGTCCCGGTCCCATGGATTGCGAACGGGGCCGAACCAGCTCGTTTCATTGGAAGAGCCCATCGCGAACTCGTCCATGTTGGTCTTGCCCACGGTGACGACGCCGGAGGCGGCCAGCCGCTCGACGACCGTCGCGTCGTAGGGCGACACGAAATCCGCCAGCATCCGCGATCCGCAGGTCGTGCGGATACCGGCCGTGCAGAAGATGTCCTTGTGGGCAAACGGGATACCGGTCAGTGGGCCGCCACCGCCCTTCGCCAGCGCAGCATCCGCCCGGTCGGCAGCCGCCAGCGCCAGTTCGGGAACCACCGTGATGAAGCTGTTCAGCGTCTCGCTGGCGGCGGCGATGCGCGCGAGCGCCGCGGCAGTCAGCTCCCGACTGCTGACCTGGCGAGCCCGGAGGGCCCGGGACAGGTCGGTAATCGTCGGGCGTGAGGGCAGTGCGGACATGGGTCTGAACGGGGTGCCGGGGCTGGTGCTAAGAGGGTCGCGCCTTGCGGCGCTCCTACTCCAGGACCCGGGGAACGGTGTACAGGCCGTCGGCAACAGACTGGCAGTTCTGCTGGTACAGGTCGCGGCGATCGGCCTCCGACACCTCGTCGGCGCGCAGGCGCTGACTCATGTCCATCGGGTGCGCCATGGGCGCCACGGCGCTGGTGTCGACCGCCTGCAGCTGATCCACAAATTCGACGATGCGACCAAGCTTCTCGACAACGCCGTCAATTTCGCCCGGCCCAATCTCGAGGCGGGCCAGGTGGGCGATCTGCTCGACGTTCTGGCGGGTGAGTTTCACAGCGTTTTGGGCCCGGTTTGGTCTATGGAAGCGTGAGACGACGCACAGTTTTTGTCGGGCCGGAATCATACACCGCTGTTGCTGAATCCGACCCCCGTTGCTAGGCTACCC
>CAZPNN010000180.1:0-3927 GCA_964587605.1 uncultured Chromatiaceae bacterium | reverse complement strand
CATTACCGAACAAGCCACCGGGGCCGCGACCTCGTCCGACACCGGTTACCTGGTAACTCCGCTTACGACCACGGGTTACTGCGTACTCCGCGCGCAAAACCTGAACCAACGAAAATCGCTCACGCTTAGTCTGCGCTCCCGTTCGGGCCTCTGAGGTAGTCATCTGAGGTAGTTAACTTAAAGGCGGAAACTCGTCCGGTTTTATGTCCACAAAAACTTGCTTGGACGGAACACTGCGCCTAAAACTCGGCTCCACAAGCGCGGCGATTGAAACCCTTGTTAGTCAATCAGCTGCAACGCCTTCCAGAGATTTGACAATAAGAATAGCGCGACCACGCGCAGCAGGAGCACGTCATGACCAGCCAGTTAGTTTCGCTTTCTTCCCGGCTAGAAAAGTTTGCAGGCCCAGCGCTGCTTTTTCTCTGCCTCACCATCTTGAGCCCGGCGCCGGCCCCCGCGACCACCGTCAACAACGGTTGTATGCGCGACGTGGCCGGCTTTTCGCTGGGCTGCACCTCCAATGACGTGCGTGTCGCGGGCGTGGCGACGAACCCCGACGGCACCCCGCGACTGACCATCCTCGACGACGGCTGCAGATTCCCCGGCGACACCGTGGACTTCACCGCAACCTTCGATGTGCTCCTGACAGCCCAGGCCCGCTACGACATCGGCATCTACTTTGCCGTGGACGGCGATGCAAATCAGGATGGTGCCCTCACAGGCTCCTGCAGCATCACCTCGCTGGACGCCAACAACACGCCGGGCTTCGTCAACCTGGACCCGGCACCTGATTCCTGCGGTGACATCGACGCGGCCCACAACCCGCTGCAACCGACGATTACCCTCCGCGGCGTCGCCTGCGTGGACCGGAACAACGACCGCAAGCTCGACTTCCCCAACTGCATCAGCTGGCGGCAGCCGGGCTCCAATCAACTCTGCACCCAGCCCACGGACGCCTTCCCGGGGTCTCCTTCCAAGTGCAAGTGCGATACCGGCTTCACCGTGCCGATCGACGTGCCCCCGGCGACCATTGAGGTGACCAAGACGGCCAACAGGGCGTCGGTTGATGAGCCCGGCGGAGCGGTGACCTACACCGTCAGCGTCCGAAATTCCGGTATCGACCCTGCCAATCCGTTCACGCTGCAAAGTCTGATCGATGACAAGTTCGGCAACCTGAATGGCAAGGGGACTTGCTCGGTGCCGCAGACCATCGCGGCCAGCACCACCTACACCTGCAGCTTTAGTGCCACGGTCAGCGGCAATGCCGGCCAGACCCACACCAACGTGGTGGAAGGCAAGGGCGTCGATAGCCGTGCGAACGCCGCCAGCGACACGGACGACCAGACGGTCAATATCCTTGGTCGCGAGCCGAGTATCGTGGTCACCAAGGTCGCGAACCCGACCCAGGTCCTGGAGCCCGGGGCCAACGTCGGTTACACGGTCTCCGTCAGGAACACCAGTGTCAGCAGCGACCCGGTGACGATCAATAGCCTTACTGACGACAGGTTCGGCAACCTGAACGGCAAGGGCACCTGCGCCGTGCCCCGGACCATTCAGCCGGGAAGCACTTACAGCTGTACCTTCACGGCACTGGTCAGTGGCAATGCGGGGTACGTCCACACCAACACGGTCCTGGCGTCCGGCGTTGACGATGACGGTGCCAGCGTCAGCGGCTCCGCCTCGGCCACGGTCAACGTGCTGAACGTGCCCTCCAGCATCACCGTGACGAAGACGCCAACGCCCGCGAGCCTCCCCGAACCGGGTGGCACGGCGTCGTACGCGGTCGTCGTCAGGAACAACTCAACGGTGGACGCCGTCACCATCTCCTCGCTGGTCGACAACAGATTTGGCAACCTGAACGGCAAGGGCACCTGCACCGTGCCGCGGACGATTGTTCCAGGCGGCAGCTACAGCTGCAGCTTCAGCGCTGCGCTCGTGGGCAATGCAGGGCAGAGCCACGTGAACACCGTGACGGCCTCCGGGCTGGACGACGACAACGACCCGGTGAGTGATTCCGCCAGCGCCACGGTCAATTTCTTCGACGTCCTGCCGGCAGCGACACTCAGCAAGACGGCAAAAGGCCTTGTGGCAACGTACGAAATCAAGGTCACCAACGACAAGTCGGCTGAAGATGTCTTCCTCACCACGCTGACGGACGACAGGTTCGGCGACCTGACCACTGTCCATGGCGCCATCCAGAGCACGACCTGCCGGGTGCCCCAGACCCTGGCGCGCATGGGGCAGGCGGGCGACTCCTACACCTGCGCCGTCGACGCCGTGGTCACGTCGTCACCGCACACGAACCGGGCAAGCGGCGCGGTAAGCGACGACGATGCCAACGAGGTGAGCCCGACGCCGAGCGACACGGCCACAGTGACCTTCGAGTAGTGGCAGTAGCGCCGGCAGCCGACAGCTGATCCGCCGCAACGGGGCTGGCCTTTGGCCAGCCCCGTTTCTCCGCCGGCAGGTCGCAAGTCGTGGCAGACTTGCTGCCAGCCCACACCCAAAGAACCTCCACAAGGATCACCATGCTGTACTTCGCGCTCCTGCTCGGCGCCCTGATAGTTGGCCCGGGCGTATTTGGCCCAGGCGCGTACGCGGACGAGCACCGTGGCATCCCGGCGGGCTTTACGGCGGACGGCGCGCCGTACCTGGGCAGCAAGGACGCCCCCGTCACGCTCGAGGAATGGAGCGACTACCAGTGCCCATTCTGCCGCCGGCACTACCAGGAGACTGCGCCCACGCTGCTCGAGCAATACGTGCGCCCTGGCAAGGTGCGCCTGGTGTTCCGCGATTTCCCGCTGGAGTCCCTGCACCCGACATCCATGGCCGGGCACATCGCTGCACGCTGCGTTGGCCGGCAGGGCGCGGAACGGTACTGGGCAATGCACGACGCCCTGTTCGAGCGTCAGGCCGAGTTGAACCATTTACCCGACCCGGGCCCCTTCCTCGCCGAGCTGGCCGCCGGCATCGGCGCCGACAAGGCCGCCGTCATAGCCTGCGTCGCCGAGGGCGAAGCCCGGGTGGCAGTTGCCGCCAGTGTGGCGGAAGCCAATGGCCGCAGCTACTCGTCCACGCCGACCTTTCGCTTCCGCTGGGCTGAAGGCCAGCGTAACCACGACATCATGGGCGCCTATCCCCTCGAGCGCTTCAACGAGATCCTCGGCGCCGTACTCGCGGGCAAGGATCCGCCCACGGAAGCAGCGCCGAAGCCGGCGGAGTTGCCGCTGTGGGCGACACCGCAGGGCCAGGCACCGGACCCGTCCCATCCCGGCTACACACTCACGGGAGATGCCTTCAAGGGTGCCTCCGATGCCCCCGTGACCGTGGTCGAGTTCAGCGACTTCCAGTGCCCGGCGTGTGCGAAGCACGCTCTGGAAGTGCAGCCGCGAATCGATGCGGCCCTGGTGGCCACCGGCAAGGTCCGCTGGATCAGCAAGCACCTCCCGCTCAAGATGCACCCGCAGGCGGTCCTGGCGGCCGCCGCCGCAGAATGCGGCGGCGAGCAGCGCAAGTACTGGGAGATCCACCACGCCCTTTACGAGCGGCAGGCCGAGTGGGCGACCGAGGCTGCGGCCACGGTTTTGCCCCGCATCGCCCGCGACACGAGTCTCGACGGCGACGCCTTCGATCGCTGCTTCGCCGGGAGGGTCGCCCTCGAGCGGGTCATTGCCGACCTGTACGACGCCCAGGGCGTCGTGGAGCGGACGCCGAGCTTCGTCATCCTGCCCGGGGATGGCACCGGCAGCGTCAGCGGCGGGATGCCTGCTGACAGTTTCATCAAGTTTCTCGAGGGCCTGATTCAGGGCCAGAAAGCCGTGCCGGCGAAATAGGCGTGACGCCGGACTTATCCCCACTGCCATGGCTTTCATCATGAGCCAAGGCGTCCAGCGGTGCCGGCCCTGAATCCTACCCCCGTGCGCCAGG
>CAZPNN010000179.1:0-3026 GCA_964587605.1 uncultured Chromatiaceae bacterium | reverse complement strand
CGCGAGTCTCGAGCGGGCAGGGCTTCCCGCCACTGGCCGCTGTTGCGGAGAACATTCACGTCGCGGAACGCACGCTGTCGCAGCAGTCGGGGGCCGGAGTGTCCTCCCGCGAGAATCGAGTCCGCGAGTCGCGAGCGGGAGGACACTCCGGCCCCCGACTGCGGGCCATGGAGTAGTTGGAGTCGCGGCTGAAGCCGCTCCTACGCCGGCCCGTACAGCAGCGAGTCGATCCCGTCGCACAGGCAGTGAATCACCACGAGGTGCACTTCCTGGATGCGCGCAGTGCGCTCCGCGGGCACCCGGATCTCGACGTCCGCGTCATGCAGTTGTCCTGCCATCTGGCCGCCGTTGCGGCCGGTCAGTGCAACCACGTGCATCTTGCGCTCGTGTGCCGCCCGAATGGCGGCGACCACATTGGGTGAGTTGCCCGACGTAGAGATCGCGAGCAGCACGTCACCGGGTCTGCCGAGTGCCGTGACCTGCTTCGAGAACACCTGCTCGTAGGCGTAGTCGTTGGCGATTGAGGTCAGCGTGGAGGTGTCGGTGGACAATGCCATGGCCGACAGCCCGGGCCGCTCGCGTTCGAAGCGGTTGAGCAGTTCAGCCGAGAAGTGCTGCGCATCACCAGCAGATCCGCCATTGCCGCAACTCAAGATCTTGCCGCCCGCTCGCAGTGCTGCGCTGAGCAGCTCGGTGGCCGTGGCGATGGGCGCGACCAGCACGGCCATTGCGGCCTGCTTGGTGGCTATGCTGTCAGCGAAATGGCCGCGAATGGCATCGGTGAGGGGCATCGGCGTCTCCGGTACGGCGTAAGACACCATGATACGGCGGGTGTTCAGCGCACCGCCACGTCATCCAGGGTAAAGGCGGCGCGACTCCAGCGGATTTCGGGGTCTTCTAGCTCGCCGGTGATCGACACCACGTCGAAACGCACCGGCCAGTGGGCGAACTGCCGGTGGCGCAGCAGGAAGTATTGGGTGGCCCGAATCAGCCGCCGCTGCTTGCCGCGATTGACGGTGGCGGCGGGCGTGGTGACGTTGGTGCGCCGCCGGGAGCGGACTTCCACCACCACGAGCACGGCGCGCTCCGTCATCACAAGGTCAAGTTCCCCGACGCGGGCGCGGAAGTTGGCAGTTACCAGCTCGAGCCCACGGTCAGCAAGATAGCGGCCCGCGAGGGCTTCGGCTGCGGTTCCGTGCAGAAGATGCCGGGCACCCGGCGCCACGGCGGTTGACCCCAGAACCGTCTAGAAACCGACTTGCTGGATGGCAAACTGGCTGGCGGGTGGCAGAGCTGCCGGTTTCCCGTTCCGGATTTCGGCAAATTCCAGGCGCCGGTGAATGCGACCGGCGCTATCCGCATACAGCATGCCGGTGTTGCCGGGAATTTCGCCGGCACGGAATGGCCCCGGGGAGGGCTGACCCAGGATGTGCGGCAGGAGGCGGTAGGCGTCGTAACCCAAGGCAACGAGTCGCGATGCCCCCAGCGCTTCGCGGCCCCAGTAACGAACCACGCCATTCTTGATCAGCACCGCGCGGCTGTCCGGTGTGATGACCCACGGACTGTCGGGGAAGATCACGCCATTCAGGTCGCGGACACCCGTATCACCGTCTTCCCAGACGGCGGACGTGCTGTAGGTGGGGAGATCGCCGCCGCCGAAAAACTTGAGTTGGGGCACAAGCTGTCTGCCGTTGCTGCTGTTGGTGCCCACAAAGATAAGGTCGACGTCCTGGCGTCGTCGTGGCGCCAAACTGGGTTTTTCGCCAGGAATTGTTGTGGTGTCAGGCTTTTCGGGGTTGGGCTCGACTGTTTGTAACAGTCCGCGGATCGGTGCCGAGTAGTCGGGCGAACCGGGGAGGTAGGTGCGCGTTTCCACCAGCACGCCACCCAGTGCCATGAATTCATCACTGAACGCGGCCAGCAGCCGTTGCCCCCACTCGCTGGCCGGGATCAGCACAATCGCCCGGTGTTGTCCGAGTGCAATGGCGCGGCCGGCAACTTGCCGGGCCTCGTCTTCGGGCGCCAGGCCAAACTGCCAGAGCGCGCCGCTGCCGCGGTCGGTGTCGGACAGGTTATTGAGCGCCAGCACCGGCATCTGTCCGGGGAGTTGGCCGGCTAGCGGTGCGATGGCCTGGACGGATTCTTTCAGCAGCGGCCCGACCAGCACCTGGGCCCCGGCCTCCAGGGCCTGGCGGTGGGCGTCCACGGCGCTGATGCGCGCCTCGTCGATGATCAGGGTGTCGAACCGTTCGCTGCCGGACGCTTCCAGATGGGCCGCAATGAAGCCGTCGCGGATGGCCGTGCCAAGGAGCTGCTGGCGGCCGGACAGGGGAACGAGCAGCGCGACGAGCGGTACAGACGGAGCCGACAGCCCGCTCATCACGTTGATCGCTTCGGGCGTCCGGGTCTGATCCGGAGCGCTCTGGCGCGGGCGGGAGGTGCCTGCAGAGCCGCCGGCTCTGGACGTGCCGGGCGAGGGCAGCGACGCCACCGGCTCCTCCGGTTGCAGTGGCTGGCACGCTGCTCCGACAATGACCGCCATGAGTGACATCGCCAGCAGCAGGCCGCGAGCCGGCGAGAAGCCTGATCGGGATGGTGTGCGACCGGGCACGTTGTATGTGGTGGCAACGCCGATTGGCAACATGGGTGACCTGAGTCCGCGTGCGCGCGAGGTCTTGAGCAGCGTCGCGCTAATCGCTGCCGAGGATACCCGGCACGCCGGGCAATTGCTAACACGGGTCGGCATCACGGCGCGGCTCTTGTCCCTGCACGAACACAACGAGGCGGGACGGGTCGACGAGATCCTTAAGCGTCTGCGGGACGGGGACAGCGTGGCCCTGGTGACCGACGCCGGCACGCCACTGATCAGCGATCCCGGCTACCGCTTGCTGGCCGCACTGCGGGCCGCCGACCTCCCGGTCAGCCCGGTGCCGGGCGCCTGTGCGGCGATCGCTGCCCTGTCCGTCGCCGGCCTGCCCAGCGACCGCTTCTTCTTCGAGGGCTTCCTGCCGGCGCGATCCGCGGCA
>CAZPNN010000178.1:0-5467 GCA_964587605.1 uncultured Chromatiaceae bacterium | reverse complement strand
GTACAAGCTGGTGGCGGCACTGACCCCCGAGGATAAGGGCCTGCCGTTGAACGTCGATGGCAAGGTCATTCCCTGGTAACGGCCGGAAGCCAGTCCCAGCCGCAGAGCCCAATACTCTGAGCATCTCACGTCGCCAAATTCTGCTCGGCACGGCTGGCCTCGCCGGAGCCGGGCTCGTGCTCAGCTGGGTGCGGCCGGATCCGCGTGAGGCGCCCCTGTCGGCCGACGCCAGCGGCCTTCAGCCGAATGCCTGGCTGCAAATTCGTCCCGATGGCGCCATCGTCCTGCAGATCGACAAGATCGAGATGGGGCAGGGCGTGATCACGGGGTATGTCACGCTGCTGGCTGAAGAACTCGATGTTGCTCCGGAGCAGATCACGACGCAGATCGCGCCGGTGCACCCCCTGTTCCAGGATCCTGTTCAGCTGACTGGTGAAAGCCGGAGCATGGTCGACCGCTGGCTGCCAATTCGTGAGACGGGCGCCCGAGCCCGGCAGATGCTGCTGGCCGCAGCAGCAAAGCGATGGCAGACGGACATCGCCACGCTCGGTACAGATGGTGCCGGTGTTGTCATTGATGGGCGTGGCAATGCGCTCCGTTATGCCGAACTGGCGAACGAGGCGGCGACGCTGCCCGTGCCGGAACGGGTGGAGTTGCGAAAGCCAGCGGACTACCGCTGGATTGGTCGCGAGGTTCAGCGGCCGGATATTCCTTCGAAGGTGCTGGCGCAGACCAGGTACGGCATCGACACGCAAATGCCGGAGCTCAAGGTGGCGGTCGTGCTACGGCCACTGCAGATTCAGGCGGTGTTGCGCAGCCACGATGCCACCGTCGCCCGTAACATGGCCGGCGTCATCGACATCTTTCCGATCCACAGCGGCATCGCCGTGGTGGCGGACAACTTCTGGCAGGCGCAGCAGGCCGCGGCGGCAATCAGGGTGGAGTGGGAGCCGGGGCCGCTCGCCGGGGTCAGCAGTGCGTCGATACGCGCCGGGCAGGGTCGCAGGCTCGATACGCAGGCAGGCCTGCGTATTCGCGATGACGGCGCTGCCGAGGCTGCTTTCAAGGGTGCTGCCCGCCTGGTCGAGGCGGAGTACTGGGTTCCCTACCTGGCGCACGCAACACTTGAGCCGATGAATGCCACCGTGTGGTTTCACGACGGGGGTTGTGAGGCCTGGGTGCCGAACCAGTCGCCGGATATTGCGCGCCAGCTGATTTGTGATGTAAGCGGCCTGCCGCGTGCCGCAGTCACCGTGCATTCCACGCTGGTTGGCGGTGGTTTCGGTCGTCGCGCCATCATGGACTACGTGACGGAGGCCGCCGAGATTGGCCGGCGCGTTCAGAATCCGGTGAAGCTGATCTGGAGCCGTGAAGACGACATGCGGCACGGCGTGTTCCGCGAGGCGACGCTGCATCGGCTGCGCGGCGGGCTGGATGCTTCCGGCCAACCAGTGGTGTGGCAGCACCGGCTGATTGCCGCCAGCCTCAACCGGCTGATCTTTCCCCTGACCGCCGCGCTGATGGCCCCGGAATGGATGCCGAAGGCACTGGTGCAGGGCATCAGCGACGTCGCAGTACCCGTCTTCGATCGGCTCGTCGGCTCCTTCGCGGCCCGCGAGGGCGCCAACAGCATGGCCTATGCCATTCCGAATGTGCAGGTGGATCTGGCGGAGTGGAACCCCGGTGTGCCAACCAGCATCTGGCGTTCGGTATCCCATTCCTACACGAGCTTCGTGATCGAGAGCTTTATCGACGAGCTGGCTCATGCAGCTGGCGCCGATCCGGCCGCCTTCCGGCGTCGTTACCTGGCGTCGTCGCCACGGCATCTCGCTGTGCTCGAGCTGGTGCTTGCGCGCAGTGGCTGGCAAGCGGATTTGCCAGACGGTCGTTACCGGGGCCTCGCCATCCAGAAAGCCTTTGATACGGTCGTGGCGCAGGTTGCCGAGATCTCGATTGCCGCAGACCGTTCGATTCGCGTGCATCGGGTGACCTGTGCCGTGGATTGCGGCACGGCCATCAACCCGGACATCGTTCGCCAGCAGATGGAGGGCGGTATCCTCTTTGGCCTGTCAGCGGCGCTGTATGGCGAGATCACGATCGAGGACGGCGCTGTTCGGGAAAGCAATTTCCACGACTACCGCCTGCTGCGACTCGCGGATGCGCCGGCGATCGACGTGCATATCGTGCCAAGCAGCGAGACGCCGAGCGGCGTCGGCGAACCGGGTGTGCCGCCAATCGCGCCGGCGGTGGCGAACGCCGTGTTCGCAGCGACCGGGCAGCGGCTCCGTACCCTGCCACTGCGGCTCCCGAAAGGTACCGGACCTTAGTTATTTCAGTTTCTTTAGTTGTTGCCCGCGTCCTTCGCAGCGGCAGTCCCCCACGACGCGATGCGCCGGAACATTGTGGCGATCCAGCGCCAGAGTTTAGGCAACAGCCACGCCGCGACCAGGATCGCGCCGAGCAGGGCGATCAGCAGGATCACGGGCGCCACAATCGCCAGCCAGACGATGCCGGGTGCCGCGATGTCCTCGAACAGCGAAGCCAGCCAGTTGGAGAAGGGCTCCGGCGAATGGTTGATCGCGATGCGGCTGGCGGCCTTCGTGAAATGACTGCCGGCAGTGATCGTGCCGCCGATCAGGCCCGCAGCGACCATCAGCGGCAGGCTGTCCTCGCCGAGGACGCCCACCGAACCGGCGGCGAGCAGGGCGCCGGCCGGAATGCGGATGAAGGTATGGACGGCGTCCCAGAGGCTGTCGAAACCTGGGATCTTGTCGGCGAAGAATTCAGCCACCGCGAGCGTGCCAGTGGTGCCGAGCACCAGCGGGTTCGCAAGCACTTCAAGATGCACGGGAAGGGCGATCCACCCGTAATACCCGGCGATGCCCACCAGGAACAACACGACATACAGGCGAAGGCCGCTGGCCCACGCGAGCCCGGCGGCGAGCGCGATGCTCGGAATGTCCACGCTACAGACTCCTCACTAGCAGGGCGACGGCGCTAACGGTCGACAGCGTAAGCACCGCCAGCCGCGAATAGCCACGATCCAGGATTCTGGCGAGCGGCGTTGCCAGCAGGTACCCGAGCACATAACCGGGCACCAGCCACAGCGCGAGGACGGTTTCGTGCAGCCCGAACTGGCCGACCGCCGTCAGAAACACCAGGATTATGGCCGATGACGTGGCGTACACGAATGCCAGCGTAGGACGCAGCTCCGGTCCTTCCCGATGCTGGTAAAGCAGGGCGATCGGTGGTGCGCCGACGCCGCTGGTGGCGCCCATCACGCCGGCGATCACGCCCACCGAAACGAGACTTCGACGGTTGAAGGGCAGTCGTACACCCACCGATGTCACGGCGACGGTGATGAGGATGGCCAGCGCAAAGGCAATGCCCACGCGTTCCGCTGGTATCGAGGCAAGTCCCAGCGCGCCAATCGCGCAGCCTAACAACAAGCCGGACATCAGTGGCATTAGCTCGCCGTAGTTAATATGCCGGCGCCCCTGCCAGGCCATCGGCAGCGAGAGCGCCACGCTGGCCATGACGGCCGGTCCCGGAACGAGGTCAAGACTGATCAGTGCCAGCAATGGCACGATCAGGATGCCGGTGCCCATGCCGGTGGCCGCCTGTAGCACCGCGCCGGCGGCGATTACGCCACTGGCAACACCGAGGCCGAGCAGATCGGGAGCCAACGGTTAACCCATCCTGACCAGCAACCGTTCCAGCATCTCGCTGGCGCTGCTGTTCATTTCAGCGAGAGGTACCCAGGGCGGCACGTGTACCGCTGAGCCGGCACTGGCCGTGCCGGAGTGCTCTAGGCCTTTGCCCCACTGCAGGCGAGCCTCGCCGCGGATCACGCAATAGAGCGATTCCTCGGGACGGGGTGGATGGGTGACGCTCGCAGACCCCGGCGCCAGCAAAAGAACGCTGCGGGATTCGTCCCCGGTGCCCGTTGGCAGGTGGGTGGTTGTCGCCACCTGATGCACCGACAGCGCCGCAGCCAGCGCGGGATCAAGGTGGTCCTGGCGAAAGAGGAGGACACCGTCCAGCCCCCAATTACCGTTGTTGTCGGACATCCGCGCAATTATTGCATGGCCGGTAGCGTGGATATGGCGGGCCGGTGATTCGGTTTAGACTCGCAATTTTTCCGGGGAGCCCGTCATGAAGTCACGCGCCGCCATTGCTTTCGCCGCAGGCCAGCCACTCGTTGTCGATACCGTTGAGGTCGACGGGCCGCGCGCCGGCGAGGTGCTGATCGAAATCCGTGCCACTGGCGTCTGCCACACCGACGAATTCACGCTTTCCGGCAAGGATCCCGAGGGTTTGTTCCCCTGCATCCTCGGGCACGAGGGCGCTGGCGTGGTCGTGGACCTCGGCCCGGGCGTGACAACCTTGAAGAAGGGCGATCACGTCATTCCGCTGTACACGCCGGAATGCCGCCAGTGCAAGTTTTGCCTGTCGGGCAAGACCAACCTGTGCCAGGCCATTCGGGAAACCCAGGGCCGGGGCGTGATGCCGGACGGCACCAGCCGCTTCCGCGCGGGGGGCAAAGAGGTACTCCACTATATGGGGACGTCCACGTTCTCGAATTACACCGTCTTGCCGGAGATCGCCGTGGCGAAGATCCGCGAGGACGCGCCGTTCGACAAGGCCTGCTACATCGGCTGCGGCGTCACCACCGGCATCGGCGCCGTGATCAACACGGCGAAAGTAAAGCCGGGCGACAACGTGGCGGTATTTGGCCTTGGTGGCATCGGCCTCAACGTGCTGCAGGGGGCGCGGCTGGTGGGTGCCGGGATGATCATCGGCGTGGACACCAACCCGAAGAAGCGGGCCATGGCCGAGGCCTTTGGCATGACGCACTTCATCAATCCCGACGATTGCGACAACGTGGTTCAGGAAATCATCCGCATTAGCGGCGGTGGCGTGGACTACAGCTTCGAGTGCATCGGCAATGTGCAGGTGATGCGCCAGGCGCTGGAGTGCTGCCACAAGGGCTGGGGCGAGAGCATCATCATCGGCGTGGCGCCCGCCGGCGCGGAAATCAGCACGCGGCCGTTCCAGCTCGTCACCGGCCGGGTGTGGCGAGGTTCGGCTTTCGGCGGCGCGAAGGGCCGTCGCGACGTGCCGCGAATCGTCGACTGGTACATGGACGGCAAGATCCGCATCGACGAGATGATTACCCACACGATGCCGTTAAAGCACATCAACAAGGCCTTCGACCTGATGCACTCGGGTGAGTCGATCCGGAGTGTCGTGACGTTCTGAACGTTTACTGCTGAAGGCCGACGTCAGAGATAGCCGACGCGCTTGCGCCGCCGGCGGAGTTTCAGTTCGCGGTGCAGACAGGTGGGGTTGAGTTCGATGCCGTTCGGCCAGACCAGCAGGTTCTGGCCGCGATCGAGCTTGACGCGGCGGAACTCCCGGAGGTCGCGCAGCGGTTCGAGCGACCAGGGCGCCAGCTGGTCCTCAA
>CAZPNN010000177.1:0-5773 GCA_964587605.1 uncultured Chromatiaceae bacterium | reverse complement strand
GGACCCACACTATGCTGAACGAGACGATCCTTCGCCTGTTCAACGGTTTTCACTACGACGCGCACCCGATGGCCATGGTGGCCGGCGTGGTGGCGTCGATGTCGGCCTTCTACCACGACACCACCGATATTCTGGACCCGCGGCACCGGGACATCTTTGCCCACCGCATCATCGCCAAGCTGCCCACCATCGCCGCGGCCGCCTACAAGCACTCGATGGGTCAGCCATTTACCTATCCGCGGAATGACCTCGGTTACTGTTCAAACCTGCTGCACATGTTTTTTGCGGTGCCAGCCGAGCCCTACCACATCGATCCCGTGGCGGCCGAAGCGCTGGACCTGCTCTTTATCCTGCACGCTGACCACGAACAGAATTGCAGCACCTCGACCGTGCGCATGGCCGGCAGCTCAGGCACTAATCCGTATTCGGCAGTTTCTGCAGGGATCTCCGCCTTGTGGGGCCCCGCCCATGGCGGCGCAAACGAGGCCGTGCTGAACATGCTGGAAGAAATCGGCTCGACGGCCAACATTCCGAAGTTTATCGCCAAGGCCAAGGACAAGGACGACCCGTTCCGGCTCATGGGATTCGGTCACCGGGTCTACAAGAACTATGACCCGCGGGCCACGATCATCCGGGAGACCTGTCACAAGGTGCTGGCGCGGCTCGGCCGCAATCAGCCTTTGTTCGACCTGGCCCTGCGGCTTGAGGAAATCGCACTCAAGGACTCCTACTTCGTCGAGAAGAAGCTGTATCCAAATGTCGATTTTTACTCCGGCATCATTTACCGGGCACTCGGCATTCCCAAGTCGATGTACACGGTGATGTTCGCCATTGCGCGTACCGTCGGCTGGGTGTCCCACTGGACCGAGATGATCACGGATCCCGACGGGCGCATTGGCCGCCCGCGGCAGCTGTACACCGGCCCGACCAAGCGCGACTACGTCGACGCCAGCAAGCGCTAAAAGGTACCGGTACCTTTTAACAGGTCGGCGAGTTCCTTCAGGCTGGCGCGCCGCATCGGCCGGCCATCCACTGGGCTCAGAGGCGCGTGACCGCGCAGTCGCAGTGGAAACACCGCGCTTGAGAAATCACAATCGTGCGCCAGGAAGCGATAGCCCGGGAACGGCTCGACCTCCTCCCGACGCAGGCGAAAACGGCGAGTGATGACACGGTGGCCGATGCCGAGCTGCTCCAGGGCACTGCCAATGGCTTCCACCGTGTCGCTGAACAGGTGTAAGTCGATGGTGGAGTGGACGGTCGCATTGCCGCTCAGCACATCACCGACCAGGCGTGGATGAAACGGAGCGAGGTCCCGCATCACTTCGAAAGCGGCCGTTCGCAATCCCTCCAGCAACTCCGGCTGGGTGTCACCGTGGAAAATTCGCGTTCGCTCGGCCAGCGCGGCTTCGATTTCTGCGTTGTTTGGCAGTGCAGAGTCTCTGCCCATACCAAGACGCTCCGCTGCCTTGGCCTTCGCGCCACGAAAGTCTGTCAACCCTTCTTCCTGCATGATGCGCGCGGCCTCAACCGCCAGCGTCAGCCGGCGGTGATCGGGGCCTTCAGGGCGGCGTGAACCGGGCCGCCGCGCTCCGCGGCCCTTCTTGCCGTCAGAAGATCTCATTGCCATCGGCCACCGGCGTACCGAAATCGCCGGCGGGGAGTGCGTTGCCGGGGTCTGTTCCGAGGCTGGCGAGGTCGGCCTCCCGGAACAGTTCGAAAATGCTATCCGGTGTACCGGCCAGGGCGAGTAGCCCGGTGTCGGCGGAGATGCGCGCGGTGACCACGCCGGCGGGCCGGGCCAGCGGCGCCTCGGGCTGGCCCTTCAGCGCTTCGGCCATGAAATACATCCACATCGGCAGCGCGGTACGGCTGCCTTCCTCGCGCGCGCCCAGCGTCCGCTCCTGATCGAAACCGATCCAGGCGGTGGCTACTACCTCGCCGTTGAAGCCGCTGAACCAGGCGTCGCGCCGGTCGTTCGATGTGCCCGTCTTGCCGGCGAGGTCGGACCGGCCCAGCGCCAGTGCGCGACGACCCGTGCCCTCGCGAATCACGTCGCGCATCATGTCGTACATCAGGTAGGCGTTCTCGGCGGTAATGATCCGCGGCGCCTGCTCCGCACGGCTAAGAAACTCCGGGGCCTCGCTGACCGTCGGCTGCCAGTTCCCGGCGTGCGCCATCATCTCCGCGGCGTCCCGGTAAAGCGGGATTTCCTGGCCCGGTCTGGCTGACGGCCCGTCCGACGGCGGCATCCCGGGCGGGAGCGACGGCGCGAGGGCCACGGGCTGCTGCGCGTCGCTCGCCCACCGTTCCACGCATGTGCGGCAAACCACCTTGCGCGGGGCCTCGAAGACCACCGCACCGCGGGCATCCTCGATTCGCTCAACGAGGTAGGGATCAACACGATGTCCGCCATTGGCAAAGCCGGCAAAACCCGCAGCCATCTCGCGCGGCGCTGCCGCGCCACTGCCGAGCACCATGGTCGGATTCCGCGGCATCACGCTGTCCGGGAGACCGAATGGCTTGATGTGGCGGATTGCCGGCCCGACGCCCGTGCGGAGGAGGACACGGATCGACACCAGGTTGAGCGACTTCACCAGCCCTTCCCGCAGACGGGTCGGCCCGTAGAAACGGCCCGTATTGTTCTCGGGGCGCCAGACTTCCTGGCCGGGACTCGCAGCTTCGAAAACAATCGGAGCGTCATTGATGACAGTGGCCGGGGTAAACCCGTGCTCGAGCGCCGCCGAATAGACGAAGGGCTTGAACGAAGAGCCGGGCTGCCGCTTCGCCTGCACCGCCCGGTTGAATTTGCTGGCGAAGAAATCGTATCCGCCGGACAGGGCGACGGTGGCGCCGTCCATTGGATCGAGCGCCACGAGCGCACCCTGCACCGACGGCAACTGCGCCAGAAGCCAGCCGCGATTCATGGTTCGCAGCAGATACACGACGTCCCCAACCGCGACCATTTCCGCCACCGTCCCGGGCGTGGACCCTACGGTGTCGTCGTCCACCCAGGCCCTCCAGCGCAGGCCGGACCAGGGCACGGTCACGTAGCCAATGTCGTGCACGAACAGCGTCGCGGCGTTGTCACTTTTCAGGCTCGTAACAACGGCGGGGGAAAGGTCGGGATGCACGGGGTAGGCGTCAAGCAGGCGCTGCAGCACCTGCTCGTCCGGGAGCGCCCCGTCGAGTCGGCTGAGCACGTCCCGCTCAAGCGGACCGCGGAACCCGTGCCGGCGGTCGTATTCCAGCAGGGCCGTGCGCAGCGCGCGGTCTGCATCGGCCTGCAGGCGGCTATCGACGGTGGTCACAACCCGGTAACCGGTGGTGGTGGCATCGCTGCCGAAGCGGGCGACCATTTCGGCCCGCACCATCTCGGCGATATAGGGCGCGTCGAGTTCGATTGCCGGTCCGTGCAGTCTGGATTCCACCGGCGACGCCAGGGAAGCCTCGAATTCCGCCTCGTCAATAAACCCGAGCTCGAGCATGCGCCGGAGGACGTAGGCACGGCGGTCCCGCGCGCGCTCCGGATCCGAAACGGGGTTGAGCACGGACGGTGCTTTCGGGATGCCAGCCAGCAGGGCCGCCTCGGCCACGGTCAGCTGGTTCAGGCCCTTGCCGAAATACACTTCCGCCGCCGCCGCGATCCCATACGCACGCTGGCCCAGGAAGATCTTGTTCAGGTAAAGCGCAAGGATTTCCTCCTTGCTGAACGCCTGCTCGATCTGCAGGGCCAGCAGGATTTCCTTGGCCTTGCGGACAAACGTGCGTTCGGGAGTTAGGAAGTAGGCCCTCGCCAGCTGTTGGGTGATGGTGCTGCCACCCTGGGTGCGCTGCCCGGTGAGCACGAGGTTGGCACCGGCCCGCACCAGCCCCTGGTAATCAAAACCCGGGTGCTCAAAGAAGCGGTCATCTTCGGCGGCAAGAACTGCCTGAACCAGCACGTCGGGGATATCGGCATGCCGAACCGGGGTACGGCGAAACTCGCCAAGTTGCGCAATGAGACGCCCGTCACGGGAATAGACCCGAAGCGGCATCTGCAGAGGGACATCGCGAATGGTTTCGACCGACGGGAGCCCCGGCGACAGGAAATACCACGCAGCCGAGCCCGCGGCCCCCGCTGCGATCAGGAGAGTCAGCGCGACGCCAAACAGCCCCAGAAGTGCCTGGATTAAATATTTCATCAGAGAAGCGGGAAAGGTACCTTGCGCGCCCCGTGACGATTATGCATATTGGCTGCGGTTTTTGGGCAAACCTACTGAAAGGTGGGGACGCAAAGCCACCGGTCTACGGGACTGCGCGAGTTGCGGCGCTGTTTTTAACGGCGCCACGCGGGTTGCAGGGTTCCTATGATAGCGGGGCTGCCAGACGGTGTGACGCCTGTTGCGTTCGCCAGTCTGCACCCGTTCGCATTCGATTCCTCCATCCTGCGCGTGCCGCTTGGCACGCCGCACCCTCGCCCAGTTCCGGCGAACCGCACGGCTTTCTGCCCCTGCTTTTGCGACCACAGACCCGTTTTGGCCTGGTGGGTGACGTGCGTCACATCGCGTTTCTATCCGCGGTGATATATGGTTAAATCGCGTTTGTGATGCGCCGAAGACGTTGTTTGCGCAACCTCTGGAACTAGAAGGGAAAAGCAGTGCTTTTCGGCTCACGATCCAGGCCCCTGATTGGCCTTGACATAACAACCTCGTCGATCAAGCTCGTGGAGCTGTCGCAGAGTGGCAAAAGCTATCGCGCTGAGAGCTATGCCGCAGAGCCGACACCACCGAATGCCATCAACGAGAAAACGATTGTTGACGCGCCGGCTGTGGGGGAGGCCATACGCCGGGCGATGAAGCGTGCCGGTGCCAGTACCAAAGACACCGCCATCGCCATCAGCGGTGATGCCGCCATCACCAAGATCATCCAGCTGCCGCGGCGGCTCTCCGCTCGCGAGCTCGAGGGCCAAGTGGAAATCCAGGCGGACCAGTACATCCCGTTTCCGATGGAAGAGGTCAGCTTCGACTTCCAGCCAATGGGTCCGTCCGCCAGCGATCCGGAAATGATTGATGTGCTGCTGGTGGCAACCCGCACCGAGAACGTAGATCAGCGCAAGGCTGCGGTGGAAGCCGCAGGTCTTTCGGCCCAGGTTGTGGATGTCGAGCCCTTCGCACTGGAGAACGCCTGCAGCCTCCTCGCGCACCAGATGCCCGATGGCGGTATTGAGCACTTGATTGCCATCGTCGATTTCGGTGCCAGCAACACCACGTTCAGCGTCCTCAAGGATATGCGGGTGATTTACACACGCGATTTCTCGTTCGGCGGACAGCAGCTGACGGAGGAGATCATGCGCACCTACGGCTTAAGCCTCGAGGACGCCGGCCGCGCCAAGAAGGAAGGCGGCTTGCCGGGCAACTACGAGCCCGAGGTCCTGATGCCCTTCATTGACGACATGACCCAGCAGGTCAGCCGGTCTCTGCAGTTCTTCCTGGCGTCCGGCGGTGGCCGCGAGCAGCCCGACCAGATTCTCGTTTGCGGCGGCTGTGCCAACATTGCCGGCGTCGCAGACATGATTTCGAGCAAAGTGGGCATTCCCACCGAAATCGGGGACCCGCTCGGTCAGATGAAGATCTCGAGCAAAGCGAAGTCCCAGGGAATACGTCGGGATGCCACCGCGTTGCTGACTGCGTGTGGGCTGGCGCTGCGGAGCTTCGATTAACATGCCAAGAATTAACCTGTTGCCCTGGCGGACAGAACTACGGACCCGGCGCCGCAACCAGTTTTTCATTGGACT
>CAZPNN010000176.1:0-2072 GCA_964587605.1 uncultured Chromatiaceae bacterium | reverse complement strand
GCCACACCGGCGTGTTGCAGTTCCTGATGGCTCCTATGTGGCTCCTGGCCAGAGGAAGCCAATTCTACGGAGTCTCTTGATCGTCGTCCCAACTCCCTGATCAGTCGACGTAACGGCGGGCTGACCACCGTTCGGACGGGCCTGCAAACAACGGATTTTGAGACTCTAACCGCTCCGCCCGCCCGGGCTGAGACCATCCAGCAAATCGAACTGCGTCCCTGGCCCCGCCGGCACCCGAAACCGGGTCGTGGCCAGCGGTGCTGCCGACTGCCGCGTGAATCCGTGCCGGCGACAGGCCGCTGCAAACCGCTGGGCCAGCAGCGCAGCGAATGGCCCTGTGCCGCGCATACGACTCCCGAAGTTCGGGTCGTTGAGTTCGCCACCCCGTACCTGCCGGATCAGGCTCAACACCTTGGCCGCCTTCAACGGGTACTGCGCCTGCAGCCACTCCGTGAAGATCGGCTCTACCTCGTGGGGCAGTCGGAGCAGCACGTAGCCGGCGTAACGGGCGCCGGCCTCGGCCGACGCGGCCAGGATATTTTCCAGTTCGTGGTCGTTGAGCCCCGGGATCATCGGCGCGGCGAGCACGCCGCACGGAATGCCGGCCTCGCTCAACCGGCGGATCGTCTCGATGCGGCGCCGCGGGGCGGCTGTGCGCGGCTCCATGCGCCGCTTCAGCTCGTCGTCGAAGGAGGTCACGCTGACCAGCGCATTCACCAGGTTGTCGCGGGCCAGATCCTGCAGCAGGTCGATATCCCGTTCGATCAGCGCCGACTTGGTGAGGATGCTGACGGGGTGCCGGAACTCCACCAGCACCTCGAGAATCTGGCGGGTTATACGAAGGTCACGCTCGACGGGCTGATAAGCATCGGTATTTGAACCCAGCGTGATGGGCAGGCAGCGGTAGCCCGGTTTCGAAAGTTCGCGGCGCAGAACTGTCGCCGCCTGCGGCTTGGTGTAGATCTTCGTTTCGAAGTCGAGTCCGGGCGACAGGTCGACATACGCGTGGGAGGGCCGCGCGTAGCAGTAGACGCAGCCGTGTTCACAGCCCCGGTAGGGATTGATCGACTGCTCGAAGGGAATGTCCGGCGAGCGGTTCCGCGAGATGATGCTGCGGATCTGCTCGGGGAACAGTTCAGTCTCGGGCGCGCTGGACGGTTCGTCGTCGTCACCGAATTCGGCCTGCGTTTCGTGCCGGGCAAAACGACCAGCGGGGCGTGCGGTGACGCCACGACCACGGACCACTGCACCGGGGGGAAAGAACAACTGCACAGACCTCAGCAGCACAAGTAGCTGTACGTATGTACAGTATAGCGGCCACCTTTATACTTCGGCCACGCCGATCCCCCGCCCATTCGGAGAAGCTGATTAGTGAGCAGTCGCCGTGTACGCCTATTCGGTCTGCTGGGCCTGATTGCCCTGGTTGCGCTCGTCGCCTGGTATTCGACCCGGTCGAAGCCGGTCTCGGTCACTGTTGCGCAAGTTGAGCGCGGCGCCGTGCTGGCTACCGTTGCCAATACCCGCGCTGGCACCGTGGATGCCTGCGACCGGGCGCGGCTCGCGCCACCGATGGGCGGCCAGATCGCCCGGCTGCCCTTCAAGGAGGGCAATCGGGTCCAGAAGGGCGACATTCTCCTGGAATTGTGGAACGACGATCAGCGTGCCCAGGTGTCCCAGGCCGAGCGCGAGGCGGTGTCGGCGCGCAGTCGCACGCGCGAAGCGTGCGTCATGGCGAGTGTAGCGGCGAAGAACGCGGTTCGAATCCGTCAGCTGCGCACACAGAATCTGGTGTCCGAAGGTGAGACCGAGCGGGCCGTGGGCGACGCGGATTCCAGGGCGGCCGCTTGCGATGCCGCCCGTGACCAGGAGAAGGTGAGTCAGGCGCGCATCGACGTGGCGCGTGCCCAGCTCGAGCGCACCATACTGCGCGCGCCGTTCACGGGCGTCATTGCGGAAATCAATGGGGAGGTTGGCGAGTTTGTCACGCCGTCGCCGGTGGGTATTCCGACGCCACCGACCGTGGATCTCGTCGATGGCAGCTGCCTGTACATCTCGGCGCCGATCGATGAGGT